>JBJHDE010000046.1:0-6921 GCA_050486385.1 Planctomycetales bacterium
TGGCTTCCGGGGGCAACAGCACTCCGGCGTCGGGCCGCACGGCCAGGTGTTCGGGCAGGTCGAGGACCAGCCGATTGCGGGGCGCCGCCGGCAGCACCAGTCGGAAGCGTTCGGTGGCGCCTTCGTTGGCGATCGCCGAGCGGGCCCAGGTGAACTGCAGCGTGGACGATTCGTCCACCAACACCCGATGCACTCCATCGGGCCCCAGACCCAGCACCGCGGCCGAGGGCTCGTCGCCGGCCCATTGGGCTTGGGTGATGGCCAGGTCCAGGGGATCCAATGTCCGCAGGGCCGGCGGGCCGCGTGGCGGCTCGAGCGTGAGCGTGGCCTGACCGCTGAGGGTGCCGTTGGCCAGGGTGGCCTCGTAGACGGCCAGGTCGATCGGCAGCCGTCGCAGAGTCGGACCGGTCGAGCCTTCAAGACCGGCTTGTTCGACAAGCGTCTCGAACTCGTCGGGTCGGGTGGGCCAGTATTGCAGTTTCCGTCCGGCAATCTGATGGAACAGCTTGTTGAGATCCTCGATGCGTTCGGTGGGCACAAACACGCGACGGAACCGCAGCGGGGGCTCGTCGGCGGCTTGGACCGTGGCGGGTCCCACGGCCCAGGGTGCGGTGAGCGCAAGGCCCACGCTCACGGCGATGAGCAGCAGCGCCGTCGCGACACTCAGCAGGTGGCGGGCCAGTTTTGTCATGCCGAGGGAAGTTGGCGAACCACGGTGGCCGCGGCGGTTGAACCATCATCGACCGCGGCGGCTTGCCACAAATCGGGCAACGGCCGCGCCGTGACCGAGCTGCCGCCCGACCGGACCAGCCGACCGCGGCTTCGTCGTCGCAAATCGAGTGTCCGCATCACGCCGGCCACGGCCGCCAGGCCAATGCCCAGCAAGGCCGCCTGGGCGAACAGCGGGGCCAATTCGGCTTGCCACCAAGCGACTGCCCCCAAGGCAATGGCCAACAGCAGCAGCATGGCCCGATGCCGGAGCCACGGCAAATAGACCAGGGCCAGTCCCCCGACCAAGGCACCCAGCGAGGCGATCATCACCAGCCAGGTCCGCGGGATGATCCGCGGTTGAATCGCCGGCGGGTGTCCCCAATGGCTGAACAAGTAGCGATTCACGCCCGGCGGTAACGGGGGCGTATTGGCCAGGCCAACCCAAGCGGCCAAGAATTGTGGATCGAACACCGGCCGGCGGCCCCAGCCCAGTGTCTCCCAGCCCCAGACATACTCGGGTGCCAAGCCCGAAGGGGCTTCCACCAGATGCACATCGCTGGGCAACAGCAGTTCCCAGTAGGTCAGCCCCCACCGCCCGGGATTGTCGCTCCGCGGCAGTTCGAGCGCACTGGGCGGCAGCCCGGGCATCGTCGATACGGCGTAGCGCAGCTCGATGGTCACCGGCGAAGTGACGTTCGCCAGCGGAATGGTCAGCAGCAGCGAGTCGCCATCGGGGCGGAGTTCCGGGGTGACCGCCACACCGCCGACCGAAACCAACACGGTGCTGCCGTCGGTGCCCTCGGGCAGTTGCAGCCGCAACTCGCCGGGGCTGGCCTCCAGCAGTAAGCCAATGCGATCGCGACGTTGATTGCCCACCAACCACGTTTGGGCCCAGGCCCGGGCAATCCGCGTGGGCTGGGCGGGGTCGGGTGTTTCAATCAAAAGCGTCAGCGATTTCGGTAAGTCGGCCGCGCGCCGGGGCGACTCGCGAAGATTGCCCACGGCGGTCCATTCTTCTCCACCGATGGCCACCTCGGTGCCCTGCGGGGCCGCGATCCGCAAGCGAGTGGGAATGGGTTGGGGCCAGTCGGGCCGATACAAATCGACACGGCCTTCGAAGCTGCTTCCTGGTGGGCCGTCGCCCAGCGGCAGCGACTGCACCAGCGTCAGCCGAAACGCACCCAGTTGGCCACCATCCAGCCGCACCCGCATGCGTGGGCCTTCGTCGGTGATGACCCGCTCCGGGGCGGCGGTGGGACGATCGCCCAAGAAGACGTCCAGGCCGTTGATCACGTCGCGGCCCTCGGGCCATTCAAACAGCACCTCGTCGGCGGGTTCGTGCAAGGCTTCGTACTGCACCACCTGGGCCACCCGCAGGGCCGAGCCATCGATTGTGGCCTCGACCTCGCTTCGCAAGAGCCGCAGCTCCCGCGGCAGCACTTGCCCGGTGGCCACAAAGCGGGCGGTGGCCACGGCGGTGCGATAGGCCAGGGCCGGTTGTTGCCATTCGCCGGTGTGGGCTCCGCCGCCCAGGTCGGGCAAGCGGCTCAGACCGACCATGCGTTCGGCCTCGGGCGACAGCCGCAAGTTGTTGGCCGGCTGAATCCGCACGGTGGCCGGCCCCAGCGAATCGACCTCGGGCCGAGGCAGTTCGAGAATCACCGGATTCAGTCCATCGTCCAAGCGGCGGGTGGCCCGAAGCTCGACCTCGAACGAACCGCGGACCGACTCGTTCAGCGGGATGCTCCACCGCTGGTCGTCGCTGGTCGAAGCCGCCCGACGGTCGATCAGGCCCGGCGGCAACGACGACAGGCTTTGCAGATCGGGCTCCCAGCCGGCCGGCAAGCTGACGACCAACTGCCGCACGCCCGGCGTCGGGGCCTGATAGCGGAGATGGGCCAGCAACTCGACATGGTCGGGAAACACCAAGAACGAGTAGTTGGGCTCGACGCTGACGCGGGTCCGCGGTCGCAGGACCCGTGCCCGCAGGATTGCTGGTTGGCTGAAGTACTCGAAGGCGTAGCTGGGGCTGTCGGCCCGCAGCGACTCGCTCAGGGCGTCGATTTCAATTTGTTCGACACTCCGCCGTCGCTGCCAGGACAGTTGCCAGCCCTCGCTGACATGCACGGCCAGTTGCCCGGTCTGCTGGCCGGCCTGCAGGACCTCGAAGCCCAGCAGGTTGATGTCGTCGTCGTTGTCGTCGTCGGGCAGATGCAGGGCACTGCAGGTCAGGGTCAGCGGTCCCTGCGTGGGATTCTGCAAGCGAACTTCGACCAACGGGCTGGTCCCGGCCAGGGTGTCGATGGTGGCTTCCACCAGCGCGCCGTCTTGCTCGACCCGGGGCTCGCCGACAAGCTGGGTTCGACGCGGCAACCGCACGCGAA
This sequence comes from Planctomycetales bacterium, assembly GCA_050486385.1. Taxonomy (GTDB): domain Bacteria; phylum Planctomycetota; class Planctomycetia; order Pirellulales; family Pb10988; genus JBJHDE01. Next base: position 3,096 of record JBJHDE010000046.1, read on the forward strand.
ACGTCGTCAACGGCCGTTGCAAGGTCTCGAGCGTCAGGCTCACCTCGCTGCGGACCGCCGGGCCATCAAACCGCGCCACAATCGCCCCCACCACACGCGACACCGGAACCGGTCGATCCTGCTGCGGCGTCGGTTGCGACCAGCCGACATCCAGTCGTCCATCCAGACCCGGGCGAAGCACAAACGTGGTGCGTTTGCCATCGCTGGTGGCACTGTCCAGCAGTCCGGGGCGGGCGACCGTGGCCTCGGCGTCGGACTGGGGAACGGCCAGTTCCACCTGATTGGAACTCGCCAGCGGCAGCGCCAGCCGGAGCCGTTGACCGGCGCCGGTGGTGGCCACTTCGGTGAGCAGCCGGAACTGGACGCGATGTTCTTTGATCCCGGCTTCTTCGCGGCGGAGCCACAGCACGTAGCCCTCGTCGCCGGCTTCCAGTCGCCAGGCGTCGGGGCCTTCAACCTGGAAATCCGCCAGCACGCAATCGGCCAGCCTCAAGGGAACCGGTGTCCAACCGGCGGCCTCGGTGGTGGCCAACAGCGTGGCCTGCATCTCGGCCAACCCGTCGCGGACCCCACCGGCCAGCGAAAACGCCTGCAAGGCCGCCGTGGCCTGGGTTCGCGTCGGCCGCTCTTGCAGCAACATCCGGTCAAAGTCGCGGAGCGTAAATCCGGGGACCGGGACGAGTTGGCCGTCTTCGTCCTCAAGGTAGAACACCCGGGCCGGGGCTTCGTCGACCATGGCCTCGTCGCCGCGGGGGCCATTGGCCATGTCACCGGCTCGCGGTTGCCAGGCCCAAACCGGTGGCGCTAGCGTTGCCAGCACAAGCACGACCAGCGCCAGCAGGCGACTGCTGGACGAAGCGGTCCGCGGCTCTCCACGGCCGCGAGGCCCGCGAGTCGCCTTTGGCGTGAGGTCTGCACCCACGTATCGTGCCCTTGTGGCCAGCCGTTGGTGGTTGCGAGGTCGCCTTCGATCGTGTCCGTCCATGATCATCCACGAATAGTCGCTGCGGGATCCTCCGCGGGAGCGGCACTCCTCGGCGGTCGCCGTCGGTGTGTCCTCAGGGCCCATGCCGCCAAGCCGCTGCCAACCGCAGGTCATGGCGCTGGCCCCCCAGACACCCGAGCGTTCAGTCGCTGGGATTCTCGGGCGCCGCCGGCGGCCGTACCGCCTCGCGGACCATTTTCCGAGCGGCACGGAAGGCGTTGAGCACCACGTTGGCCCGGGCTTCCATTTGCTCGGGCGTGTAACTTCGGGTCTTCTCGGCCGGCGAGAGTCCAGCAATCGCCAAGGTCACCGGCATCAGCTCGATGAACTCGCGATACTTTCGCTGGATGGCCTCCTGATCGCTTGACATGCGCTGTTTCCCTCCGGGCCTTCGACTCGCTTTCTCTCTCTGACGTTAGCTGGCCGATGGCGGGCCGGCAAGCCGCCCCACCCGTGACCTGGACAAACGCTCCCAGCAAGGGCCCGGCAATTCCCCAGAGGGGCCATCGGGCTTTTTCTTCCTCTACGGAAAAGCAGGCTACCGGTTCGCCCCGCCCCGCCCCGCCAAGCTGGCCCCTCAGGCCTCCTCGACGAAGCCCGCGATCCGCCCAGGTTCCAAGACATCGGCCAAAAACGGGCTGGGACGGCCAAACCAAGTTACGGTCAATTGGTCGCGGGCGCGGGTCATGCTCACATACAGCAAGTTGCCAAACCGGGTGATCGTGTCTTCGCGATCGGCCGGGTCGGAGAGCCGATCCAGCACGTTCCGCGAGGGCAGCCGGCCTTCGGAAACGCCCATCACGAACACCGCCCGGAACTCCAGCCCTTTGGCCCCGTGGATGGTTCCCACGCGGACGGCCGCATCGCGTTGGGTCGCCGACGGCCGCAGCGTGACGTACTCGACACCCAGGGCCGTCAGGGCTTCGCGGACTGGCTCGTACAGCTTGGCCGAGGGCGCAAAGATGCCGATGGCGTCGGGGGGCAGCCCCTCGGCAATCAGCCCCTGGCAGCACTCGGCCACGTAGACCGCTTCGTCGGCCTGCGAGGCAAACCCGCGGACCACCGGTTCGGGGCCGGCCAGCAGGTTGACCGCTTGCCGATTGCCAACCGCGGCCGAACGCCCGCCGTTGACCGTGGCCAACACCCGATCGGCCAGCCGCCGAATCTGCGAGGTGGTGCGGTAATTGATATTCAGGTTGTACGACCGACCCACCACCTGAATGCCCAACTGCTTCATCGAGAAACTTCGGGCGTAGATGCGTTGGGCCGGATCACCCACCAGCGTCAGCCCATCGGGGCCGTTGCCACCCAGATGCTTGACGAAGCGGAACTCCTGGGCTCCGAGGTCTTGCAGCTCATCGACGATCACCGCGTCAAACGGGCTGGTGACCTCGCCGGCTTCCAGGGCGTCGGCCGCGCGGCGACTGAGTCCGGGATAGTCGCACTGCCCGCGTTGCCTCAGCTCGTCGAGCACCCGTTGAAAAATTGGCCACACCTGGCCACGTTGCGTGGTCGATAGCCCGATGCCCCGGCCGGTGCGGTCGGCGTTGTAGTAGTCTTCGGAGGAGTCAATCGCCTGATCGCGGATGACCGCCCGCCACTCGCTTTGCAGCGACACCAGGTCCAGCGGACACGGCTGGTCGCCCAGGCACTCGGCAATCAGCGCGTCGAGGTCGGCATCGACAATCGGTTCGACCTCGCGCCCGCAGGTGGTCAGCAAGTCCTCGGCCACTTCGAACAGGGGCCGAACCGTAATCAGCCGGCGTTCTTCTTCGCTGGTCAACAGCGCCAGGTTGTGCCGCAGATTCTCGCACAGGTTTCTCAGATAGGTGGTCAGCAGCACCTGCTTGCCTTGCTGGGCCAGGAAGCGCGCCCGATGCAAGGCGACCACGGATTTGCCCGTGCCGGCCGAGCCGACCACCTTGATGGGGCCGTTGTGATGCTGGTAGGCCAGGCTCTCTTGCCGGGGATGCAAGAACACCATCCAGCTTTCCAGCGGGGCCTCCAAAGCCTGCTCGACATCGAGATCGGGATCGATCGTAAACGTCCGCAGTCCGCTGGGCGGCCGCGATCCTGGGGCAGGTCGTTCTTCGACGGGTTCCGGCGGCGTGACAATCTCGCCGGTGGCCAGATCGATCAGCCGACTGCTGACCTCATGCGGCAGGCCCTGGATCACGTCGCACAACAGCAAGTCGTCTTGGATGGTGCGGAGTGTCGGCAACCAGGTCGGGGGCACGCCCAGGCTCAATAGGTAGTCGTCGGTGTGGGCATCAAAAATCCCCGGCAATGCGTAATCGGCCGGGGTCGCCTGAGGGCTGGGCAGCACGTCTTCGGGCACCGGGACGACTTGCAACTCGTTGGTCACCGGGTGCGGCGCGACGGTGTGCCGCTGTGCCCAGTCGTAGGCGGCATCGTGTTGCCCGACGTGGACCGGCATGTACAGGTCTTCGACGATGTACACGATCGCCCGAAGCTGCTTGCTGACCCGCGCGGACCAGAGATTTTTGTTGATCTTTTCGAGTCGTTCAAAACTTAAGCCAGGCTGCGCGGGATTCTTGTCCAGCTTGATCAAAAAGTTGAGCGCCCGCTTCGCGTCGCGACCGGAGAGTTGATGGATACTCTGCAGACACGAACTTGCCGTAAAGACCGTGGCCATAGCGATGCTCCTCGCCCGCGCTTGATGGATGGGCTCACCCCCGCGCGATGAGTCCCTCTCCAGCTTAACGCATCTGGCCACCCAAGTGAGACAGTGCCCGCCATTCCCTGCGACTTCAACACGCTGCCGGGTCACCTCGTACTGTGCCACTGCTTGCGAGCAAGCAGTGCAGGAAACGATTCACG
>JBJHDE010000046.1:6931-16498 GCA_050486385.1 Planctomycetales bacterium
ACTGGAATGGTTTCGCTGCGACTCGACGACTCAATGTCGAAGCGCCTATCGCACTGCTTGCGACCAAGCCGTGGCACACCTTTTGATGAAGCAAGGCCGCTCGTGCCTGGCCAGCCCGGTCGGCGTGTGGCATCACCGGGCGGTCTCGGCCTCGGTGGGCGCCAGCACGAGTTTCCGCAGGCTCTCGAGCGCGGTGAGCACATCGTCGCGGGAGACGTCCCGCCAGCCGGCCAACCGATGTCGCACGATCGCCAGTTGAAAGCCTTCCAGGGCCTCGGCCAGATCGGTGGGCAGATCGGGCAGGTCCTCGAAGGGGCGAACCTGCGCCACCCGATCGGCGCTCAATACGCTGTCGTCTTCGTTGTCGGCGTCGTCCCAGGGCGGGGCTTCTTCGTCGTCGTAGCTGAACGTGTCGGGCTCGTCGTCGGGCGGCAGGTCCGAGGAGCCCTCGAGATCCTCGTCCAATTCGCTTTCCACGATGTCGTCGGCGCGGGGCTCGTCGTCGGGCGGAGCCCCCAGGCTGGTCCAATGTTCTTGCCGCATCTTGGCCACGCTCCAGCGTCCGGCCGAGGCCTGCCGCAGCCAATCTTCGGCGTCGCTCCAATCCAGGGCGGCGTAGAAATGGCTCCAATACAGGCCGGTGAACTCCTTGTAGCTGGTGCCAAAGCGTTCGTAAGTCCGGCGCAAACGGCCGACATGCTGGCTGCTGACGTGCCCCACGGTGCGGGCCCATACCTCGTCGGCGTATTCCCGCTGCGGGCTGCTGGCCTGCAAATGGGCCGCCCGCCACAAATAGATGATGCGGCCTTTCTCCCAATTCGTGCTGGAGATCAAGCGGTTCCATTGGCCCAGGAACCGCCGTGCCAGGGGATCGCCGCCTCCGGGAACCGGCGCGGTCGGGCCCCAGGAGTCGTCGCTCATACCGGGATTGAAAGCGTTCATCACCGATCACCTGGAAGGGTGGGTGTGGGAAAGGACGTGACAGCTATGCTAGCAACCGCACGGGGACTTTGTCAGCCAACCGATTCGGTCGCGGTGCCGGGGACTTCGACCCCCAGACTGGTGGCCAGATCCTGGAGCTTGAGCCAGTTGCCCTCGTCGAAGGGAATGCCTTCGGCGGTGCGTTGGGCCAGCAGATGCCGTTCGGGATCGCCGGGCAAGGTGATCCGCGAGACGCTGTCGATGGTGGCGCAACTTCGCACAAACTCGACCAGGGCCGTCACTTCCGAGTTGAAATGCCCGGCCCCACCCAGGTGCTCGGGGTCGGCCAACAGCAAAAACACGCAATTGCCGTTCTGAGTGAGCGGCTTCTCGCGGACCACCACCCCACCGCTGAGTGCCCCGGCCAGGATCTCGACCATCAGGGCCAAGCCGAATCCCTTGTAAGCCTGATCGCCCCCCAACGGACGGATCGTCCCGGGAGGCGTGCCGTACAGGGTTTTCGGATCCGTCGTGGGATGCCCTGCGCTGTCCAACAGCCAGCCCTCGGGGACCTCGCGGCCGGCGTTGGCGTACAGCCGCACTTTGCCTTCGGCCGTGGCACTGGTGCCGAAGTCCAGAATCAGCGGTCCGTCCTCGGCCGGCGAGCCCATGGCAATCGGATTGGTTCCCAAGCGGGGTTCTTTTCCCCCGGGCGGAGCCACGCGGCGGGCGAAGCCGTGGGTGTTGACCATCATCATCGAGACCAGCCCCTGGGCGGCGGCCAGCTCGCAGTACTCGCCCAATCGGCCGACGTGGGCGCTTCGCCGAAGGGTCGCGATGCACACGCCTTGGGCCTTGGCCCGCACGAGGGCCTGGTCGAGCAATCGCCCGGCCTGGACCCGACCCAGACCCCAGCCGCCATCGGCGACGATGGCGACATCGCTACTTTTCAGCACGGTGAACGCGCCGGGGCTGGTCAGTTCGCCGGCTTTGAGCGAGGCCAGGTACTGGGGAATGCGGAGCACGCCGTGCGAGTCGTGCCCCCTCAGGTTGGCCCCCACGAGACTCTCGCCCACGATGACGGCCTCGTCAGCGGCCACGCCGCCGGCCTCCAACAGATTGGTGGCAAATTGGGTGAGCTTGTGGGAATCAACGGTAGGCATGGCGTGGGCTCGATGTCAGAATGACCTATGCTGATAGCAGCGACACCCCGACCCAACCCAGGGGCGAGGGGGCCTTTGACCCTGGTCCCGGGTGACGTCGCGGTTGCTATGCGGGAAAGTTCGCGGCCATCTTCCCGGTCGTGGCCGGATGACTCAACCCCCCGGAGTCTTTGGAATGCGGTGTTGCCAATGGTGGACCTTGCTGATGGCGAGCCTCGTCTGGGTTTTGCCGAATGGGGGATACGCCCAGCCAGGGATTCCGATCCTGCCTCTGCAACCTCAGGGTCGGCTGCAACCGGCCCAAGGGCAGATTCAGATTCAAGTGGCCCCGGTGCCCGTCTTGCCGCAGGCCATGCCGGGCTGGGAGGACGACGAGGCCGCCCACCCGGTCGATCTGGAAGCCAAGCTCCATCAGTTCAAGCTCCACAAGTTGGACGATCCGGCCCCGGGGCTTGAGGGCCTCGCGGTGGCGCAAGGGGTCGGGCTGGAATCGCTGCTGGCCCCCAAAGCACTCGGCATGCCGCTGGCACTGGCCTTTGACGATTGGGGCCACGGCTGGGTGCTGGACTACGCCCAGCAAACGGTGGTGCGCCTGGAAGCCGACCCAACCGGCGAGGCCCCCTTGGTGCCCCGGGCGGTGATCAAGGGCCTGCGGCGGCCAATTGACTTGGCAATTGGCGACGGCTGGCTGTACGTCTGCGACGAGGGGCAGGTGCTGCGTTGGCGGTTGCATGCCGATGGGACGGCGACTGATCGGCAAGTTGTGTTTGAGCGCAACGATGCGAGAATGATGGCCGTGCGGGTCACGCTGGACCAGCAGTTGTTGATTGTGGTGCTGGGCGAAGGCGACTCGCGCATTTGGGCCGCCGAGCTGGACGGCTCGGGGGCCGAACCACTGAGCGTCCCCCAACCGGGACGGACTTCGGTGGCGGTCGACGCCGAATTGCAGCGTTTCACCGGCGAGACGGGTCAACCCTTGTATCCGGGGTCGGCTACGAGCCCGCTGCCGCTGCTGTCGGCCCACTTGGACAGTGGCCGCACCGGCGGGCTGGAAGTTTACGACGGGATTCGCTTTCCCGTGGACTTCCGCGAGGCTCGCCTGGTCGCCCGACCGATGGAAGGCAGCGTGGTGGTGGTTTCAGGGCCGTTGGCCGGCAACCGCATGTTTCAGACGCACGAACTCCGTGGCGGTCGGATCACGATCCGAGATTCGGTGCCCATGCATCGGACCTTCGCCCTGGTCTCGGCCGAGGCCGAGCAATTTCAACCGACCCACGCCGTGACCGCGCCGGACGGTAGCATTTGGGTGGTCGATGCCCTAGCCGGTCGCTTGTTGCGGGCCACTTGGCAGGGCGACCCAAAGGTCGCGCCCCTGCGCGCCCCCAAGCCGCTGGTGGGCGAAGTGTCCGAGCTGAGCGTGTTCCGCTTGATGACCCGGCTGTCCTCGGCCGATCGTCGCGTTCGCGAGGCCGCCATGCGCGAGTTGGTGCGACGCGAGGCCCGCGAAGCCCTGTTGGCCATCCTCCGCGGACCGTCGGAGTATCCGCATACCCAGGCCATGGCCCTGGCGGGCTTGTCCCGCTTGTACGACCCGTCCATCGAAGACCGCCTGTTGGACATCGTCGACCGAGGGCAGTACCCACTGGATAGCCTGGCGGCCGAACTCGTGGGGCGGCGGCACAGTGTCGGCGACCGGACCGAGGCCGTACTCGATCGCTTGGGCGAACACATCAGCACCTACAGCCAGTGGATGCAGTTCGAAGGCGGGCCGCGGCTGATTGCCGTGATCGACGCCTCGACCCGCATCGCCGGTCGGTTGCCCAACAGCCATTACCAGCGCGGCCGCGTGGCCAACAATCTGCTGATTGGGCTGAATTCGCATCGCCGCGTGCCCGTGCAACCGACCGATATGCTGATCTATCGGGGTCTCGAACGGCTGGGGGCCGACGGCCTGCAGGTGCTGGTGGAACTGGCCGAGGTCGGCCAGCACGAAGATCGCGAGCGGATGGTCCAAGCCATTGAACAGATGACCGCGCCGCAGGTGGTTGCCGTCATCCAACAAATCGAGGCCAATCCCCACATCGGTCTGACCGACACCCAACGCTCGCGACTCCAGCAGCGACGCGAGTTTCTGGAAGACCGGCACACCGCCGACCAGGGCGAAGCGGCGCCTCGGTAAGGCTCGTCAACCAAGCTCAATCAAATGGCCTAGGGCTGTCCCCACGAGTTGACGAATGCCTGGGGCCGGGGCACACGCCCGCCAAACCGCCAGGGACTTGCTTCCCACGTTGGATCGCTTTCTTCTGGTATCCGAGCCATTGAACCAAGCCCTCACTGGATGATTCCTCGGTTCCTGTCGGTTGCCCAGCTTTGGCTCGTGCTGCCCGCGGTGGTCACGTTTGTGGTGGTGGCGACCCGCGTGGAGTTTGAACCCGAACTCTGGTCGCAGATCAATCGAGGGCGAATGCTCGCGGCCTGGTTGCTGGGCCACGAGCCGATCAGCCCGACCTTTCTGGTTGAGCTGCCACAGCGTTTCGATCGCGCCTGGCTGGCCGAGACCGTGTTGGCCTGGGTCATGGACTTCGGCGGTCCGGCCGCGGTGCAGTTGGTCTCGGCCGGGGTGCTGACCTCGTTGATCGGGTTGCTGACCGCTTTGACCTACCACCGCGGTGGCGAACCCCGGGTGGCCTTTCTGTTGGTGGCCGTGGCCTGGCCGTTTGTGGTGCTCAATCCCGTGGTGCGGTTCGATGGGCTGGGGCACTTGCTGTTCATGCTGCTGCTGGTCGTACTCTGGAATCCGACCGGCCGGGTGTGGCGGGCGGCGGCCCTGTGTGGGCTGGTGCAGCTTGTGTGGGCCAACAGTCATGCCACCTTCATTCTGGGTGTGCTCACGCCGTTGGTGTTCCTTGTGGGGCGCATCATCGATCTGGCGGTCGCCGGACGCGTCGGAACGTTCGCCACCGATCGGCTGACGCGGACCTGGGCCCTGTGCAGCCTGGCCACCGCCGTGGCCACCGTGATGCATCCTCAACCGGCGTGGCTGGCCCACGACCTGCTGGCCAGCCTGGGGGCCGTGGCGGGCGAAAGCCTGCTGGATACCCATCGCCGTGGCCTGGACGGTTGGTTGCTGCTGCTGTTCGTGGGCAGCGTGGCGGCCACCGTGGTGGTCATCAACTTTGCCAGCCACCGGCTTCGCGGGGGCGAGCTGCTGCTGCTGGTCAGTTTGCTGCTGTTGGGATCGCTCTCGCCGCAGGGATCGGCTTGGTACGCCTTGGTCTTGGCGGGAGGTTTGGCCCCCGCCGTCCGTAGCCTCTGGCCGTTGCGTCCGCGAGGCGCCCGCTTACCCGATCCGGCGGAAGCGGCCTTCAACGTGGTTGTGCTGCTCATGCTGTTGGGGCTGGTCGTGGTGAGCACGCCTTGGACCAAATCTTACAATCCCATCCTTCCGGCCAGCCGCCTGGCGACCGTGGCCCCGGGCGAACCGGCTTCGGCCGTCGAGGCCCTTCGCCAACGCGGCTTTCAGGGCCGGGTGTTCACCACCGAAGCCTGGGGGGCCTACCTGGCTTGGCAGCTTGCCCCCCATGTCCGCGTGCCCCTGGATGCCGCCGATGCCTGGGTTCCGGCCAGCACTCGCTACACCTTTCGCACGGTGGCCGAGGCCCGCCTGGGCTGGGCGATTCTGCTCGATCGCTGGCAGGTCGAGGCCGTCGTCTGGCCCGCCAGCGACGACCAGCTCTCGGCTGCCCTGATGAGCAGTCCCGACTGGGAGTTGGCCAACGTCAGCCCCACCGCCCGGGTGTTTGTTCGCACGGCGGCGGCGAGCGATTGAAGTGTCGCACGGATCGCGTTTGCGGCGGTCGGCGCTATAAAAGAAGGCGGGGCGAGCGCGACGGCGCGGGCTCCGAGAGAACTGCCCCAAGGCCAGGAGCCTTACCCATGCCCGATTCCCCCTTCGGTGGCGATATTCGCAGCCGCAACCGGGCCCTCATATTGGCCATGTGGCTGTTCTTGGCGGCCCTGGCGATGTTTTTCGTGGCGGCCATCGCGGCCTATGTGGTCAGCCGTTTCACGCTGCCCGCCCGGCCCGAACTGGGCACCATCCAGATTCCGCGGGGCCTGACGCTCAGCACCCTGTTGCTGGTCGCCAGCAGCTACACCCTGCACCGCGGTCTGGTGGCCATCCGCCGCGAACGACAAGCGACGTTCGTGCGGAACATCCTGTACACGGCGACCCTGGGCGTGGGCTTTGTCATCATCCAGGTCGTCTGTCTCGATCAATTGCTGGCCAATCACTGGGCCGTTATCGACCAGGTCGATCCGACCTATCGGCTGCAATACTATGGGCTGATCTTCACGCTGGTGCTGATCCACGGACTGCACGTGGTCGGGGGACTGGTGCCCATGGCGATTGTCACCTCCAAGGCCCTGCAAGGCCGATACGATCACGAAAGCCACATGGGCGTGACCCTGTTTGCCATGTACTGGCACTTTCTGGATGTGATCTGGGTGCTGATGATCGGCACCTTTCTGCTGTTGGGCTGATGGGCCGGGTGGACAGGGCCAGCGGATTCGTCCTGCGATCGGCTTTCAACCCAGGCGGTGGCAAGTATGCTGGGGGGCGTATTGGACCGGCTTCGCCCCTGGCTCGTGAGTGATTGCCCCGATGATCAGTCGCCTGTGGATTTCCCTGCGGTGTGCCCTCGCCGCGATGTTGCTGGCCGCGACCGCCTCGCTGGCTGGGGCCGACGATCCGGCCGATGCCGCTTCTGAACGGCGGCCCAATGTGGTGATCATTTTCACCGACGATCAGGGCTACGGCGATCTGGGGTGTTTTGGAGCCAAGGGATTCAAGACGCCGCGAATCGATCGCATGGCCGCGGAAGGCCGCAAGTTCACCAGCTTCTACGTGGCCCAGTCGGTGTGTACGGCCAGCCGGGCCGGCCTGGTCACCGGCAGCTATCCCACGCGGATCGGCATGTTGGGGGCCTTGGGGCCCACCAGCCGCCAAGGACTGCCCGAGGGCGAACCCACTCTGGGCAAAGTCTTCAAGAGCCAGGGTTACAAGACCGCCTGCTTTGGCAAATGGCACCTGGGGCATCAGCCCAAGTTCTTGCCGCAGCAATGGGGCTTCGATGAATACTACGGCCTGCCGTATTCCAACGATATGTGGCCGTTCCACCCCGAGCGGCCCGACGCCTACCCGCCGCTGCCACTCGTCGAAGGCGACGAGGTCATCGAACTCAATCCCGACCAGACCAAACTGACCACCGAGTACACCCGTCGCGCGGTGGACTTTATCGAGCGGCATCGCGATGAGCCGTTCTTTGTGTACCTGGCCCATAGCATGCCGCATGTGCCGTTGTTTGTCTCGCACATGCACAAGGGCACCAGCGAGCAAGGGCTCTACGGCGACGTGATGCACGAATTGGATTGGTCGGTGGGCCAGGTGCTCGATACGCTCCAGCGGCTCGAACTGGACGACAACACCCTGGTCGTGTTCACCAGCGACAATGGGCCGTGGCTCAGCTATGGCAACCACGCCGGATCGGCGGGGTCGTTACGCGAAGGCAAAGGCACCTCGTTTGAGGGCGGCGTCCGCGTGCCGTGCGTCATGCGGTGGCCGGGGACAATTCCCGCTGGCACCGAGACCGACGAAATGTGCATGACCGTCGATCTGCTGCCCACCCTGGCCGGGGTCATCGGGGCCGAACTGCCCGAGGGCCACATTCTGGACGGCAAGGATATTCTGCCCCTGATGCGCGGCGAGCCCGGGGCGACCACTCCCCACGAGGCCCTGTTCTTCTACTGGGGCGCCGGTCTCGAGGCCGTCCGCAGTGGCCCCTGGAAGCTGCATCTGCCCCACACCTACCGCACACTGGGCGATCGCCCCCCCGGCCGCGACGGCACGCCCGCCAAGTATCAGCAAGGGCGGATCGGGCAGGAACTGTTCAACCTGGAGAACGACCGCGGCGAGACCACCAACGTGGCTGAGCAACACCCCGAGGTCGTGAGCAAGCTGCTGAAGTTGGTCGAGCAGGCCCGGCAGGATCTGGGCGACTCGAACACCCGACGTCGGGGGGCCAACCTGCGGCCAGCCAGTCGTTTGTGAGCAGGCCCATCGGTGGGGGAGGCAACTTGAGCAATTCCGGGGAAATGGACACCCTTCTCTGGGGTGTTTTCCCGACTCGATTGACCGAGGTTTCGGATTCCGCTCTTGTTTCCGCCCTGGAATGTGAGATAAAGGGACTATCACCGGAGTGTCAAAGGATGGGCTGCTCCGGCCTGCCGCGTTCTGCCTGCCTGCACGTTGATCCCTTCTTTCGGATAGCTTGCCATGAAGTCCTATGCTTGGCTTTTTGCCTTGGCCCTCGCGCTGTCGGTCCCCGCTGTGGCCCAAGCGGGCGTGGGGCTGGGTTCGGCTGCCCCCTACAATGTGCTGGTGTTTGGCAACTACACGGGCATGAACTCCGACGTCGAAGGTCGATTGGCCGTCGGCGGCGATCTGGTGCTCAACAACTATTCGGTCGGCAGCTCGCTGCCGGGCGTGGGGGTCACGGCCGCTGACGGCCCGGGCCTGGTTGTGGGCGGAAATCTCAATTGGACCAACGGTCAGGTCTTCGTGGGCGATGCCGTTTACGGGGCCTCGGCCTCGACCAGCGGGTTCACGGTCTTGGACGGCTCGCTGGTGCAGGGTGCCCCGCTGAACTTCGCGGCCCTGAAGGACGAGATGATTGGTAAGTCCAGCGCCTGGGCCAGTTTAGACAGCTCGGGCACGGTGGACGTCAATCCCTATTCGCAGCGGTTGACCCTGCAGGGCACCGACTCGGGCACGAACGTCTTCCACCTGGACGCCTCGCAGTGGACCGGCGAGATCGCCTTCGATCTGCCCACTGGGGCCCAGGCGATCGTCAATATCTCGGGGACCTCGGCCCATATCCCCTCGGCCGGCTTTTTCCTGAATGGAATGGCAGCCGACGACATTGTGTTCAACTTCTACGAGGCCGAATCGCTGACCGCCAACGGTGTGGGCCTGTATGGGCATATCCTGGCCCCCAACGCCCACGTGGGCTTCAACAACGGGCAGCACAACGGCACCCTGATCGCCGACAGCTTCTCGGGCTCGTTGGAATTCCACATCGTCGGGCCACCCCCGCCGGTCGATCCCAGCGATCCGGGCGATCCCTACGACCCCATCCCCGAGCCCATGAGCGGCGTCATCTGGTTGGGGCTCGGGTTGATTGGTCTTGGCTACGCCCGCCGCCGTCGGATCAATCTCGCTTGAATGGGTCGGGCGGACTTTGGGTCGGGGTTGGTTGGTAAACGGGAACCGGCAACCAATGACCCCCGGGCGGCAATCGGGAACCGACAAATCACGGCGGGACACCCACGGCGGGACACCCAGGGCGGGACATCCAGGGCGGAACACCCAGGGCGGAACACCCAGGGCGGAACACCCAGGGCCTTGCCCTGGGCTAACATAGGC
>JBJHDE010000047.1:0-16288 GCA_050486385.1 Planctomycetales bacterium
CACCCGCCGGTCGGCCCCGCCAGGGACACCGCATCCGCGGGAGGTTGCCTTGATCCGTCCCGGCCAGTTTACGGTTCGCACCCTGCTGGTGCTGACCGTGCAATTCGGGCTGGTGCTGGCCCTGGCTCGCTTTGCCCCGGTGCCACCCTGGGCGGCTGTGGTGATTGTGGCCTACTTTGTGCTGATCGTCCTGGGCCGCATGCTGCTGCTGGGCCAGCGAGGGGCCTTCGAGGGCTACGGCCTGACCAGCATGGCCGTCGGCGGGCTGACCGTTCTGCTGCTGGCCCCGTTGGTGGTCTTCCGCAACTTCGACCCCCAAAGCCTCATCCCAGTGTTGGTGCTGGCCATTGTCGTAGGACTGCCGCTGGGCATGATCTTCGGTACGGTGGTGGGCGTCGTGGTCGCCCTCACGGGGCTGATCCTCGAGTCGATCTTCTGCCTGTTCGGCGGCCCACCGGTCCTGGAGTCGTTGGTGGGTCTGGATGCCGAGGAAGAGCCCGATCCCTACGAACCGCCCGAGCACGATCCCCATCAGTTCTTTTGAGCAACTGTCCGCTCAGGCCCGCTTGCGGCGTTTCTTGCCCTTGGTCAGCAAGTGCAACTCCTCGATCGAGACGACCCAGCCTCGGCAGGAGGCGGCCCCGCACAGGCACTCGATGGCCGAATCGGCCGTCCAGCCGTAATCAATCAGCAGTTGCTCGCCCGCGGCGATCTCGCGAATCGTCTCGACGATGATTCCCCGCTCTTCGACCTTGCCCGAGGGGCCGTCCATCGAGAACAGCCCGCAGTTGGGCTCGCAACTGTGATTGAGAAACCGAAACGGGGCATGTGGCTCCAGCGTGCAGTTTTCGCCCAGGTCGATGCCATAGTTCGACCCATAGTCAGGATCGAAAATCCGTTTGCCCCGAACCTTGCCCACCCGATGTTCGGCCGGCAGATCACGGGTGGCAAACACGCCGAACCCAGCAAACGACTCGCGGACCTCGATTTTCCGCGTGGCACGAACCACCGACGGGGACGAAGCAACGGGCGACCTGCGCGCGGGCATGGATGTGGGGGGTTCGAGGGCGGTCTCCGGCCCGAGCCACCGCCACGGGCCGCCGGTTCCTGACAATCAGGAGCGGTTGGCTTAGGATGATGCAACGGTTGCCGCCCGTCGAGGCCCGCAGCGGCCAATCCGGTCGGCAGCCGGATGGACGCCGCCGGGGCGACACGCGCCGGAGTGGGCGGTGTAGACCCCGCGTGGAGTCTGCCCCCCGGCCCAACCCCGTGGCCCCTGGCGGCTGGATTTCGCTCCTCTCACAGTAACACGCCCCGATGCCACCCGAGCGCGACTTGGACGATCTGCTCTCCAGTTGGGAGCACAAACCCGGCGAACTCTCGGCCCGCATGATCACCGCGGGCGATGGCCGCTCGGTCATTCAGGTGCGGGTGGACCTGGGCATCCTGCAGCTCGAGACGGAAGGTCGCCCCGATGGCTGGCGTCCCAGCGGAGCCGAGAGCTACTACGACCACCTGCTGGCCCAGGCCATCCAGCAGGGCGACGCCTTCCGGCTGGATGAAGAGCAGCAAGCCGAGGTGGATCGCGAGTTCGTGCAATACTATCAGCGGCGGATCTGCTGGTTGGCCCTGCAAACCTGGCAGCGGGCGGTTGAGGACGCCGACCACAATCTCGCCCTGCTGGACTTCATCGGCCGCACCGCCGCCGACGCCGAGTGGCTGCTCGCCCACGAGAAGTATCGGCCCTTCATTCTGTTTCATCGTACCGAGGCCGCCGCCCTGTCGGCCTTGAGCGCGGGCGGCGCCGAAGCGGCCATCAACGAGGTCAACCAGGGCCTGGCGCGGATGAACGAGGTCCTGGAACGGCACGAGACCGAAGAGTTGTTTGAAGACATGGTCGCCCGACTCGAAGGACTCCGGGAAGCCCTCCGCGAAGAGCACGGCCTGGGGCCCACGCTGGAAGAGCAACTCAAAGACGCCGTCGCCCGCGAGCAGTATGAACTCGCCGCGCAACTCCGCGATCAGATCAACCGCCGCGGCGATCCGCCCAACTGACGCGCTGACAAGTAGCCCGCAAAAACGCCTCACGCGGAGCTTGCCCACCCCGGCTCGGACAATCATGCGCTTCAAAAGAAAGAATGCCATGACTTGCTGGCAAGCAGCGTGAACTGCTGGTCGACGTTAAGCGGTCGAATCGAAGTCATCCCATTCCAGGCAAAGTCAGCCGTTGACCACACCGCCTGAAGAAATTGACGAACAAGCCACCAGGCGCCGGGAGACACTGAACCGCAAACACCTTAAACCACGAAGACGTCGCATCCCACCTTCGCGTTCATGGTGCCCTTGGCGGTTCGTTCTCCTCAATCTCCGTGCCTCCGTGCCTCCGTGAGACAATCGGCTTTCCCGAAATCCAACGGTCGATTCCCTCGTGAATCGTTTCTCACAGAGGCTCGGAGACACGGAGAGAACTTCCTGCCGTTGCCTGCAAAAATTGACAATCGAACTCCCAAGACGCCGAATCGGTCGGGTGATTCGGGGCGATTTGTCCAGCGGGCTTTCACAGCGCGGGTCAAACCGTCTGAGTTCTGCACTGCTCGAAGGCTTGCGTAGGGATCAGTAGAATCTGGAGCAGTGCGCCCCAGGCCAGAACCCATTGCCAGCTTGAATGCACAGGAGGCGTGGGCGATTGGAAACTGGAAAAGCAAGGCGCCGCCGGACTCTTCACCGCTCGCGGAAGTTGAGTTCGAAGTGGATGTAGTACTCGACGGGTTGGCCCATGCGCTGGGCGGGATGCCACCGCCATTGGTTGCGAACGGTCGTCAGGGCCGATTCGTCCAAGGCGGGGTGGCCACTGGACTTGCGGAGCGTGACCGACTTCGCCCGACCCTCGGTACTCACCAGCACCGTCAAGACAACGGCGCCCAGCTTGCGGGCCAGTCGCAACTCGTCGGGATAGGGCGGGTCCGGATTGGCAATCAGAGCCGGCTTGTTATCCACCGCGCCTGAGGCCTCGGTCGAGGCGGCCGATTCCAGGCTGGCGAAGTCGACCGTCACCTCGGCCGGTGGCACCTCGATGTCGCTGGTGCGGGCCAACTCCGGTGGCGGGGGCTCGGTCACCGGTTCCAACGCGTCGCTCGCCGACTCGCGGCGTTCGGGCGGACTCTCGGGCGGCGGCACCCGGTGGACTTCGGGGTCGAACGTATCGCGGCGTCGATCGAACACCCGGGCCACATCACGAGTCAGGGGCTCGGCGGGCGTGTCGAGGGAGGCCGGCGGCTCGGCAACGGGTTCAATTTGGGGCTGGTCGGGCAGAAACTCCTCCAGCGGTGGCGCCTGAGGGGCCAACGCCAACGAAGCCACCATGCGGACCGAGGCGTGCCCCTGTTGGACGTAAGTCTCGACACGGGTGGGCTCTTCGCCCGCCGGCAGCAGGGCCGGCACCAGATGCACAACCAGGCTCACCACAATGAGGGCGGGGAGCGACCACTTCAACCAGGGGTGATCGGCATGCATTAGCGGGGATCCGGGGAATCGGAGCGCGGGACGGAAGCCGCGGTGGCCCTGCCCAGCAAACACTACGTTACTTGCCGGAACCCCGACGGTTCAAGCCGCCCAGCGGTTGGGCCAACGGCCCACGATGGCCTGCGACGCGGAAAATTCGGGACCGGCGGCTCGCGACGGCTGGCCCCAGCGAGTAGTTTGACTAGGAATCAGGCGACCCCAGGCGTGTGTGCCAGTCGCTGGCCTTGCCCTCGCCGCCAGCGTGCGGGCGTTCTCGCGAATGTCGAGCACCCCGGCGAGCGGCCTCGACGGTGCGCGTGTGTACGACGTCTCTCAGTCTCCTTTGCTTCCTTGTAGGAAACCCACGATTATGACCGCTTTTTGTCGCCTGCTGCTGGCGGGCGCGCTGGTCGGAGCCGCCCTGCTTTCGACCGCCGAAGCCCACCAGGTTTGGATCCTCACTCGTACCGCGGACGGCAAGCTGGAGGTGACCTCCGGCTTTGGCAATGGTGGCCAATGGGACGCCCACCTGGCCCAGAATATCGCCCAGACCGAGTACTCGCTGCTCAAGCCCGAGGGGCCGCCAGTGCCGCTGAAGCTGCGGACCGGCGACGATCGGGACAACTGGTTCGCCACCGTTGACGCCCAGGCCCCGGTGGCTGTGTTGGGCGTGTGCCACTACGGCGTGGTCACCACCAAGGGGCCGCGTCCGTTCGACCTGTACTACTATGCCAAGCGGATGGAATCGCGGCCCAGTCAGTGGAGCGCCTTCGATCCGCAGGCGGCCCTGACCGTGGAGCTGCTGCCCGAGTGGAAGGACGGCAAGCTGGTGGTCTCGGTGCTGGCCGAAGGCAAGCCGCTGCCGGAAGCCGAGATTGGCATCTTCCGGCCCAATGGCGAAGAACGTGAGCTGGCCACCGCCGACGAACAAGGCCGCCTGGTGGTGCCCGATCTGGTGCCCGGCGACTACTACATCTACGCCTCGCAGCAGATTCAAACGCCGGGCGAACGGGACGGCCAGTCGTTTGCCTTCACCTACCGCATTGGCACCTTGGCCCTGAGCTTCACCGAGGCCGACCTCGCCGGTGGGCAGGCCCAATCGGCGGGGCGTTGGCCGGGCTTCTTGGCCGGCGCAAGCGACGACCTGCGGGCCGAGAGCCTGCCGCTGACCTGGAGCCCCGACGAGAACATCGCCTGGCGAGCCGAAGTGCCCGGCTATGGCCAGTCGAGCCCCATCGTGTGGGACGACACCGTGTTTGTGACCAGCGTGGAAGGCCCGATGAAGGACACCTACCACGTGCTGGCCATCGGCCTGAAAGACGGCCAGATCAAGTGGAAGCACTCGCAGGCCAACAGCTTTCCGGTCAAGAGCACCGTGTATGTCAGCCGGGCCGCCCCGACGCCCGCGGTCGATGATCAGCGGGTCTACGCTTATTTCGAAAGTGGCGACATCGTGGCGCTGGGCCACGACGGACAGCAGGGCTGGAGCCGCAGCCTGGGCCAAGAATTTGGTGAGCCCAAAAACGGTCACGGGCTGGCGGCCTCGTTGGCCCAGGATGATGAGCGGGTGTTTATTCTGGTCGATGACCAGGGGCCCAGTTACCTGATTGCCCTGAACAAGACCACCGGCGAGACCGCTTGGAAAACCGACCGCGAGAGTCGCACCTCGTGGAGTTCGCCTACGCTGTTGACCTTGGGCGGTCGGCCGTTCGTCGTGGTGAGTTCGGCCGGCAGCGTCGACGGCTACGATCCGGCCACCGGTGAGAAGGCCTGGAGCCTGGACAGTGTGGGTGGGAACACCGCCGCCTCGCCGCTGCGGGTGGGTAAGGACGGCCTGTTAGTGGGAGCCTCGCCCGGCCGCGATGGCGAGAACACAGAGATCGCCAATCAGAGCAACATGCTGCTCCGCATTGCCGAGGCCACCAGCGACAGCCCCGAGCCCCAGGTGGCGTGGCGGTCGCGGGCGACGACCAGCTTTTCCAGCCCCTTTGCCCACGGCGACTGCGTGTACTGGATCAATCGGGCCGGGGTGCTGTACTGCTTCGATGCGGCCAGCGGCAAGCAGCACTATGCCGAGCGGCTGGCCGAAGGGGCCTGGGCCACGCCCTTTGGGGTCGGCAACCGGGTCTACATTCCCGGCCAGTACGGCATCACCAGTGTGATTGCCGCCGGCGAGACGTTTGAGCTGCGGGCGTCCAATCAATTGCTCAGCGAGGACGACCGCGAACCGCGGCAGGAGGACATCGAGGCCGAGACCGATCCCCAGCGCCGCGCGGCGGCGGGACGCTTCGCTCGACCCATTCAGTACGGGGCCGCCGCCGTGGAGGGGCACCTGTTGATTCGCACCGGGCCGACGCTGTTCTGTGTACGGGCGACCAAGGAGTAAGCGGTATCCATCGCCCCCCTGGGCGAGCGGAATGCGCCGCCCGGGGGGTTATTCTTCGTTCCGGCGTTCAAGATCGGTCAGCAGATGACGAAAGTCGTCGGGGGATTCGAAATTGCGAAACACACTCACAAAACGGACGTAGGCCACCAGATCCAGGTCGGCCAGCATCCGCGAGACGGTCTCGCCGATGGTCAGGCTCATGATCTCGAGGGTCTTCTCGCCGCGAATCTCGTAGAGGACCCGATCGGCGAGGTTGTCGAGCTGCTCCTCGGTAAACCCC
Organism: Planctomycetales bacterium; assembly: GCA_050486385.1. Classification (GTDB taxonomy): domain Bacteria; phylum Planctomycetota; class Planctomycetia; order Pirellulales; family Pb10988; genus JBJHDE01. Next base: position 6,168 of record JBJHDE010000047.1, read on the forward strand.
CGCTTGATGCAGGCCAGATGGATTGAGCGGCGGAGCTTGTCGGGGTCGAACGGCTCGACCTTACGGTTCCGCTTGATCACCCGGGGCCCCGAGCGGTCGAGGGAGCGTTCTTCGGTGGTGAAGCGTCGGCCGCAGCTCAGACATTGGCGGCGGCGGCGAATAATGGAGTCGGCCAGGCTTGATCGTGTGTCGATCACCCTGTCGTTGTCGGAACCGCAAAATGGACATCGCATAGGGGGGCCTCGTTGCCTCGACGGGCGATGCCAGAACGGGCGGGTCGTCGTAAGTCCCGTCCAGACAAGACTATCGGTAAACTGGCTTTAGCCGGTTCGGGAATCGTCGGGCCGCGTGGCATGGGATTCGCGGAAAGGGAATGCCGCAGAGGTGTCGAGCACGCCTCCAGACCGACTCCCCAGGCCGTGAGGTGTCCGATGTCCGCGACCAACCCCGTTGAGCGCTTCCTTCGCCCCGCGAAGCCCAATACCAACGCCCGTGACTCCTCGGAGGATACCAAAAGCATGAACGACCCCAAGCCTGAGGACGATCGGAATGCCCAGATTCGTGAGGGGCACGACGTTCACGAGATGACGGCGGGCAGTGAGCGGATTGATGCCAAGAGCACCATCAAGCGGTTGCAGAGTGCGGCGTTGAGCGATCTGGAAGCCGCCGAGATGATCGAGCAGACCCTCTGGCAGGGGACCTTCAGCACGAAGGCCCTGTACGGCGAGTGGTGCATGCTGGCGGTGGTGCTGGTGATTCCCGTAGCGGTGAGTGCCTACTTTGGTTGGCTCGGAGCCACTTGGTGGATTTGGGGCGGGTTGTTTGCGCTGGGCTTCCTGTACGAACTGCTCAAGAGCATCTACTACAAGTGGTCCAGGATGTACCGTCTGACCACGCAACGATTTATTCACGAATCGGGCCTGGTCTTCCGCAAGACGGACCGGATCGAGGTGATCGACATCGACGACGTGACATTTGTCCAGAACCCCTTTGAGCGGATGCTGGGGGTGGGCAGCATCACAATCCATTCATCGGATCGGACCACTCCGACCCTCACGGTCCGAGGAATCGATCAGGTCTCGCTGGTGACCAACCAAATGGATGCCGTCCGCCGGAAAGAGCGGCTCCGCCGGGGCGTGCATATCACCAACTGACCCGCCCCCCGAGGACCCAGGAAGCTTGGGTCATCTGGAGAACCCAGGGAACCTGCGAAGCCTGCCCCGAGCCTGACGAACACCAATTCGCCCCGAAAAACGCCTGCGATCGGGGCGAATTTTCTTGGCACGGGTGTGGCTTTTGGTCCTTGGGTAGCCGATGCTGAGGATAAGGTGTCTCTCCGGGCGGTTCGGATGGCCGGCTGGGTGCGGGACGGAGCAAATGGCTCAATCCCCACATTTTTTCCAACGCCGGCGGTCGAATCGGGACTTACAGTGTAATGACCCGGTAATCGGTCTGGGCCAGCCCTTGATCCTTGGGATTTCAGCGTCCCGGGGAAACGTGCCGGCCCGCGACCGAACCGAACTGTCCAGACCAACCTGCTGAGACCGCTTACGGCCCTTGAGGCCCGCCCTGATGTGCGGGTGGCCCGGGCGGCCCGAAGCGCGACGACCATCCTGCGGGGAGTAGCGAAGATGCGCGTACGTGTCCCAACATTGCTGGGCGTTGCGGTTGCCATGGCGGCCGCCTCCGCCGTGCCACCCACGTGGGCTGACGACGCAGCCAGTCCGCTGGTGATTCGTCAAGCCGCTCGGCAGGCCGAAGACGTGCCGGCTGGCGACGAGTTTGCCGACCGAAACATTCCGTTACTCGATCGGACGATCGAGGACAGCCGCGTCTACGAGCAGTACCTCGAGGATGTGGTTCGGCAGTCCATCAGCGCCGCCAACGCCCAAATGGGTGTCAACCCCGGCGGGGCGATCGACTTGCTCAAGCAGGTCCAGCAGCGTGTCCGCGGCGAGCGGGACGTGCGGCCGGAAGTGATCTTCCAACTCAATCAGCAGATTGAGACCGCACTGTCTCAGGCGTCGCGGGCCTTGGACGCGCGGACGGCTCAAGAAATTGAGGTCGCCCGGCGGGAGCGTGAGGCCGAGGTGCGTCAGCGGTTGGTCGCCGATCTGGTGGCCGATGAGGACCGGCTGACGGCCATCATGCAGCGGTTTGAAACGCTGATGGACGAGCGGCAGTTCGCCGAAGCCCTGGAGTTGATGGAAATTGCCCACACCGATTATCCGGATCGGGTGATCACGACCTTGGGCAAGCACTCCACCCAGATGGTCACCTCCTTGGCCCGCTGGGAAGAGATCCGCGACGCCCGCGAGCGGAACTTCGTGCTGGCGTTGGAGACGGTCGAGGAGTCGAGCATTCCGACGCCGGACTCGCCGCCGATTGTTTACCCGGCCCCCGAGGTTTGGGAGCGTCTGACCGAGGCCCGCAAGAAGTACGCCAGCGTCGACCTGGCCGACGTGGGCGAGAGCGAGCGTCGGATTCGCGCGGCGTTGGATCAGCCCACGCGGATGGACTTCAACGACGCCCCGCTGGAGGACGTGGTCGACTTTTTGAGCGACTACCACAAGATCCAGATCATCCTGGACGCCGAGGCCCTGGACATCGAGGGTCTGGGCCCCGACACCCCGGTCAAGGTGAATATCAGCGACATCTCGCTTCGCAGTGCGTTGCGGATCATGCTCAAGCAGCTTGGTCTGACCTACGTGATTGAGAACGAGGTCCTGCTGATCACGACCCAGGCCGAGGCCGAGACCAAGCTGACCCCGCGGGTGTATCCCGTGGCCGACCTGGTCATCCCCGTGGAAAGCAACGCCGGCCAGAACTTGGGCCTGTCGGGCATGATGGGCCAAGGCACCGGCTTCAACGGCGGTGGCATGGGCGGTGGTATGGGCGGCGGCATGGGTGGCATGGGCGGCGGCATGGGTGGCATGGGCGGCGGCATGGGCGGCATGGGTGGTGGCATGGGAGGCTTCTTCAATGTGCCTCCGCAAGCCATTCCCGGTGCCGGTCAAGCTGGCCCCCAAGATGGCGAAGCCCGGGCCAGCCAAGAACTGATTGAACTGCTGCAAGCGGTCATCAAGCCCGAGCACTGGGACGCCAACGGCGGCCCCGGTGCCATGCGATACTTCCGCAATGGCAAAGGCCTGGTGATCACCGCCACCGACGAGGTCCACGAGCAAGTCGGCCGACTGCGTCGTGGCGGCCTGCAAGGCTTTGCCGTGCAAGACGAGATCCTCAAGGCCCTGGATGAAAAGGCCGCCAACGACGAGCCCGCCGCCCCGGCCAACAAGGCCGAGGCCGCCAAGCAGGACTCGAAGCTGGTCGACGAGCTGCGTCGGGGTCTGGCCGATGGCGCGAGCCCGGTGGACCTGTGGGAGCAGCACTTCACCAATCATTTGGAGCCCGAGGGCGCCATCCGCGAGGCCGTGCGGTTGCTGAGCAAGGATCAACACTTCGATCACGTGGTGGCCCTGATCGGCGCGGCTCTGCGTCACGGTCAGGCTCAGCCGTGGATGTACGAAGCCCTGGGCCTGGCCCTGCAGGCTCAAGGGGCTAGCCCCGATGACATCGAGCGGGCGATTCTGTCGGCCGCCGACTTGCAGCAGCTCAGCCCCGTGGGCGTGATGTACCTGGCCAAGTACCTGGCCAAGAGCGGGTTCGATCATCGGGCCCTCAAGTTCTATCGGCAGGCGGCCTACATGGAGCCAACCCGCCCCGAACCCTACCTGAACGCCATCGAACTGGCCCAACGCTCGTTCGACCTTGAGGCGATTCAGTGGTCGGTGCTGGGCATGCTGGAACAGGCCTGGACCGAAGACAACAAAGATCGCTGGCAGAAGGCCCGGGCCGTGGCCCAGTCGACCCTGGCGATGCTGCGGGCAACCCGCCGCTTTGACGAAGCCGACGCCTTTCAGATGGCGGTGGCCGATGCCCTGCAACGGGACGTGATCGTCACGGTGAGTTGGACCGGCGAGGCCGACATCGACCTGATTGTCCAGGAGCCGGCCGGCACGGTCTGCGATCGGCAGAATCCCCGCACCACCAGCGGTGGCGTGCTGCTGGGCGACGAGTTCGCCGCCCCGAATCAGAAGTCGCAACTGCTCAGCGAGACCTACATCTGTGCCCGGGCCTTCGATGGGCCGTACAACGTGCGGATTCGTCGGACCTGGGGCAAGCCCACCGCGGGCCGTGTGACCGTGGACGTGTACACCCGCTGGGGCACGCCCGAGGCCACGCACACCCGCAAGCAAATTTCGGTGGGTGACGACGATCAGTTGGTGATGTTCAGCTTCGATGGGGGCCGCCGCGAGGATACGATTGCCGAGCACTTGGTGGTCAACGCCGTCGAGCAGCAAGTCGCCATGCGGCGGGATCTGCTGTTGCAACAGTTGGACGGCATGAGCAGCGGTTCGGCCCTGCAAGCCTTCCAGGCCCAGCGGGATCGGGCCTTCGCCGGAGCGATGTTCTCGCCCTGGTTGCAGCCGGCCGTGGGTTTCCAGCCGGTGATCATCACCCTCAGCGAAGGCGTCCAGATGCAGGCCCAAGGCGTGATCAGCGCCGACCGCCGCTACGTGCGGTTCACGGGCACGCCGTTCTTCTCGGGTATTGGCGACGTGACGGTGTTCAACATCGCCACCGGTGAGACCACCCGACAGCCCTTCAACTCGGGGGCCTCGGCCTTGCCACCGGGCAGTGCCGCTGGTGGTGCCGCTCCCGGTGCGGGTGCAGGTGCTCCGCCGCCGCCGCCGCAGACGGGCTGCCCCTTGAATCAGGTGTTGATCCCCATTGCCGCCAACGATCAGGTCGTAATCCCCGGTGGAGGTGGCGTGTTGATCGTGGCCTGCTCGGCCGTGGGCGATTTGCCGGGCGGGACCATCATCGAACCGGTCGGCGGTGGCGGCGATCCCGCTGGGGCCCTCCCCCCGGGCTTCCATATCCGCCAGCAGGTGGGTCAAGTGCGAATTGGTGCCGTGATCTTCGAGATCCCCGCCAACACGATCATTTTCGTCTCGCCGTGATCCCTGCCGTTTCGACGAGTGGAATCTGACACGCAACGCGGGTACCGTTGGCCTTACTGGCTGGCGGTGCCCGCTTTGTGTTGGCGGATGCAACTCAGGCTGAATGACCCTGGGACACGCCTCGTGTGATGCATGGCGACCCCACCAAAAAAAGTCTGTAACCGGGGCCAGCGGCCAGGACAAACTTGGATGTGGTGGTTCCCCTCATCGCGTGTCCAGTCGCAGTCACGCATCCGTCGGAAGTCCCTGTCCATGATCGCCTTGGCTGTTCGGTCGTGTTTGCGAATCGCCCTGGGCGGGGCGCTGCTGGTGTCGACCACTCTGGTGGCCCGGGCCGATTCAATCCCCCAGGCCGATCTGACCGGCTTCCGCCAAGCCGTAGCCCCGCTGCTCAAGACCTACTGCTACGATTGCCACTCGGCCGACCATGCCGAGGCCAACCTGGCCCTGGACACGATCGACCCGGATCTGGTCAGTGGCCAACACTTCGAACACTGGCGGCTGATCGAAGAACAACTGCGGTTCGGCGAGATGCCGCCCGCCGACAGCCCCCAGCCGGCGGCCCGGCAGCGGCAGCTCCTGCTGGACTGGATTCGGGGGGAACGTCGCAAGACGCAATCGCCTTACGTCCTGCACGAAGGCAAGCTGGTGCTGCCCCAGTACGGCAACTATGTCGATCACGAGGCCCTGTTCGACGAGCCGGCCGGGGTGGTCATTCCCGCCGCCCCACGCCTGTGGCGATTGCGGCCGGAGATCTACGAGCGATTCGCCCAGAGTGTGGGCAATCGCCCGACTGGGCTGTCGCAGCCCTTTGCGGTGCTGCCGGGCGAAGGCTTCAAGGACTACTCGGCCCCTTACACCGTCGACGAATCGGCCACGGACCTGCTGCTTCGCAATGCCGAGCTGATTGTCGATAGCCAGACCCGCACCAATCGGCACCGCGAACTGGTGGCCCTGGTCGACCCCGACACGCCACCCACCGACGAGGCCTTGCGGGAAGCAATCGTCACCCAGTTTCGTCTGGTCCTGCGGCGGGCCCCCAGCGACGAGGAACTCGCCCGGTTTGTCGACTTTTGGCAACGCACCCAGAAGACCGCCGGCCACGAATTGGCCGGTCGGGCGGTGCTGACCGCCGTCCTGATGCAGCCCGAAGCCGTGTTCCGATTCGAGCTGGGCGAGGGCCCGCTGGACGAACACGGTCGCCGGCGGCTGAGCCAGGCCGAGATCGCCGCGGCCGTGTCGCTGGCACTCGATCACCAGTTGGATAGCGGTCTGGTCGAGGCCGCCCGGCGGGGCGAACTGGCCGACCGCGAGGCCGTGGCCCAGCATGTGCGACGGCTGCTCGACGAGCGAGACAACCCGCGGATCATGCAGTTCTTTCGCGAGTACTTCGGCTATCCGCGGGCCCGCGATGTGTTCAAGGATCGCCCCGAGTTCGGCGACTACCGGCCCCAGCTTTTGATCAACGATCTGGAACACCTGATCTCGCGAGTCCTGGAAGACGATCGCGAGGTCCTCCGCACCCTGCTAACGACCAACCAAGCCTTTGTCGATTACGAGTGGGACACCAAACGAAAACAGGCCTCCCGGGCGTCGAAATCCTCCGATGCCCAAATTGTCTACGGACTGCCGCCCGACTGGAAATGGACGGCCGATCAACCGATTGAACTGCCAGCCGACGAACGGTCGGGCGTGCTGACGCATCCGGCCTGGCTGGTGGCCTGGAGCGGCAACTTCGATAACGACCCGGTGCTCCGCGGCTATTGGATCCGCACGCATCTGCTGGGCGGCACCGTGCCCGACTTGCCCATCGGCGTGGACGCCCAGATCCCCGAGGATCCGCACAAGACGCTTCGCGAGCGACTCGACCTGGCAACCCACAAGGCCGAGTGCTGGCGTTGCCACCGCAAGATGAACCCCTTGGGACTGCCGTTTGAACAGTACGATCACTACGGCCACTTCCGAGGACTGGAACTCGAGCGCCCCGTGGTCGCAACCGGATCGGTCAGCCGGACCGGCTTCGACAAGTTGGACGGCCCCGTGGACAATCCCGTGAGCCTGCTGCATCGCCTGGCCAACTCGCCACGGGTCGAGCAGGTGTTTGTGCGTCACGTGTTTCGCTACTTTCTGGGCCGCAACGAGACGCTCGGCGACGCCGGCACCCTGCAACAGGCTCATCGGGCCTACCGCGCCAGTGGCGGCAGTTTCCGAGAACTCGTCGTCGCGCTGCTGGCCAGCGACTCGTTTCTGTATCGTTACGCTACCGACCAGACCGAGCACGCCACGGCCGCGTCGTCCGACTAAACAACGACGGCTCACAACACTCCGACAATCAAACGCCATTGGTCTTGAGGAACCATCACCATGCTTTCACGTCGTCGCTTTTTCCGAGGTGTGGCCCTGGGGGTGGGTGGCGTCTACCTGGCGTCGTTTCTCAATCAATTGGAAGCCGCCGAGTCGGGCCAGCGGCCGATTCGATTTCTGTTCTTCTTGCAGGGCAACGGGATCTATCCCAACGAGATTCAGCCCGTGGGCCTGGAACGACCCGATCGCCCCACGGGTTTGGAAGATCGCGACCTGACCGAGTTCGCCCTGGCCGACTCGATGCAGCCGCTGGAGCCCTTCAAGCACCAACTGGCCTTGATCCACGGTCTGTCGGGTCGGGTGTGTGGCCCGCCCAGCCACTCGGCCGACTTCGGGGCCTTGGGCTGCTATCCCCAACGCCTGGGAGCCGCCGGCGAGACCATCGACGCGGCTTTGGCCAAGCGGCTGCCGGGGATCTTTCCCCATGTGGGCCTGGGCGTGCAGAGCAAGCCCGACCGCTCGACCATTTACAACGTCAGTGCCTGGGAGCGCGGCAAGCGGCTGCCCACCCAGTGTCAGCCCCTGCTAGCCCATCGTCGCTTGTTTTCGAGTGCCGCCAGCGGCGAAGCCCAACGGGCCTTCGATGCCCAGACCAACGTGCTGGACTTTCTCAGCGACGATGTCCGCCGCATCCAGGGAACCCTGTCGGCCAGCGAACGCGAACGGCTCGACCCCTACCTCGACGCCCTGGAACGCATGAGCGACCGGCAATCGGCCCTGGTCCGCACGGCGGATCGTATCCGTGCCGCCGCGCCCGAAGTGGACCGCCGCTTTGGCACCGACACCATGGTCTTCGAGCGGCTCGAGGCCCAGTTCGAGATCGCCTCGGGAGCCTTGATCGCGGGGCTGACCAACGTGGTGACCGTCTCCAGCGGCAGCGGTTTGCAGTTCTCGGGCCTGGATGTCGATGGCAGCGAACTGGGCTTCGGAGATGGGCCGATCAACGGCCACTCCATCGGTCATGGCGGCAGCTACTTTGGCAAAGCGTTTGACGAGCTGCACGCCGCTATCCGTCGCCGGCATTTGGAGCTGTTGGCCGGCTGCCTGAACCGCCTGGCCGCTGTGCCCGAGGGCGACGGCACCATGCTGGACAACACCTTCGTGCTGTACACCAGCGACCACGGCGAGGGCCATCACCCCAGATGCTGGGAATGGCCGATGGTCCTGATTGGCAACCTCGGCGGAAAGCTGCAAACCGGTGGCCGCTACTTGCGTTTTCCCTGGTACGGCGAGGCCGGACACCGCACCGTGGCCAACCTGTACTCGACCTTGTTGCACGCCGTGGGCGACTCACGTCCGCGATTCGGCATGGCCGACATCGGCCTGCGGGGGCTGAATCAAGACGGCCCCTTGGATGAGTTGTTGGTCTGAGGCCGCGTTGGGGTCGCTCGCTCGTGAGTGAGGTTCGTGCCATGCTTGTTCGTCAAATGTTCCAAGCTCGCGGTTGGCTGGTTGTGGCCGGTGTCGCTTGGCTCATGTTGAGCGCTCTGCCGCTGCGGGCCGATCATCGCGTGGCCCTGGTGGTCGGCAATTCAGCCTACCAGGACCGCGAGCTGACCAGCCCCCAAGCCGACGCCCGCTCGATGGCCCAGGCGCTCGAGCGCGCGGGATTCCGTACCACGCTGCTGTCGGACTTGGAACGCGACGACATGCGGGCGGCGCTCGAACGGTTTGCCCAACGGGTGCCGACCCAGGGGACGGCCTTAGTGTACTTTTCGGGCTATGTCGTGCAGGCCGAGAAGTCGGGCCGGCCCGAGGATTTTCTGCTGGGCATCGAAGAACGTTACCGCAGCCGTCGGGATGCCAGTCGCAAGTCGCTGTCGGTCAGCGAGCTGCTCGGGCGCTTGCAAGACGGCTCGTCGAGTGGCGCCAACATCCTGATTCTGGATGGGGCGTATCACGATCCGGCCCTGGATGAGACGCCCACCGGCCTGTCGCCCCGCGAGGATCTGGGCGAGGATACGCTGATCGTCTACGCGGCCCCGCCGGGAGTGTTGCCCGAAACGGCCGACCAACGGCAATCGCCCTTAGCCACGGCCCTGGCCCAATCGCTGCCTCAAGCCCGGGGACCAACCCACACCTGGCTGGCTGGCGTTTTGAATGGGCTGGCCGACGCCCAGGCCAATCGTCCCGGCGGCTGGATGAAGACCACCCTGCCGGCCAGCCACACGCTGGATCCCGCCTCGTCCAGCCAGGCCATCGCCCCGCCCGAGGAGCTTCGCCCCGGACGTCGACCCGGCGACGAATGGGTCAACGGTCAGGGGTTCGTCTTCTGCTGGTGTCCGCCAGGGACGTTCACCATGGGCAGTCCCCCCGACGAGCCCAATCGTGGCGACGACGAAGGCCCCGTCGAGGTGACTCTTAGCCGAGGCTTCTGGCTGAGCAAGTATGAACTCACCCGGGGGCAGACCACGCGGCTCAAGCGAAACTTCAGCCGGCGGACGATCGGCGATCACAAGAACGAACCCATCACCGGTCTGCATTGGGACAACATCCAGGTCGTGCTGCGGAATCTCAACGAGTCCGAACGCTCGGCCGGGCGTTTGCCCAACGATTGGGAATACGCCTTGCCCCACGAGGCCGAGTGGGAATACGCCGCCCGGGCGGGAAGCACGGGGAAGTGGTGTTTTGGGAATGACGATTCAGAGTTGGGAGATTACGCCTGGCATGCCGCGAATTCCCAGTCACAAACGCATCCGGTTGGTCAGAAGCAACCGAACGCTTGGGGATTGC
>JBJHDE010000048.1:0-16117 GCA_050486385.1 Planctomycetales bacterium
CCACCTTGTCGAACACCTTCTGCAGCTTCATGGCAATGCGGTCGGTGCCCCGCTTGGTGCGGCAGAACACAATCGCCTGGCTGGGCGACTCCTGCTTGAGCAGCTTGAGCAGCGTCTCGTACTTGTCGGTGGGTTCGACCGAGATGTAGTACTGATCGATCTGGGCGTTGCCCACTTCGTCGTGGCTGGTGTTGATGACCTGCGGGTCGATCATGTACCGCTTGCTGAGCTTGAGCACCTCTTCGGGCACCGTGGCGCTCAACAGCAAGGTCTGCCGCTCCGTCGGGCAGCGGCGGAGGATCTTTTCGATATCGGGCCGGAAGCCGATGTCCAGCATCCGGTCGGCCTCGTCCAACACCACCAGGTCCACGTACTGCAAGTCCAACGCCCCGCGGCGGAGCAAATCCAACACGCGGCCCGGCGTGCCGATGACCACATCGACGCCCCGCTGCAGCTTACTCATTTGGCTGTTGATGGGCTTGCCACCACACACCACGCAACTGCGGACCTTGCGGCCTTGCGACAGCTTCACGCACTCGGCATGCACCTGGTCGGCCAATTCCCGCGTGGGGACCAGCACCAGGCACTGGGGTTCGGGTTCTTTCAACCCGATTTCCAGATCGTCCAGAAGGGGAACCAGGTAGGCGGCCGTTTTGCCGGTTCCGGTGCGGGCCTGACCCAGCACATCCATGCCGGTGAGCGCCACGGGAATCAGAGCGGCCTGAATCGGCGTCGGGGTGACATAGCCGGTTTGCTTCAATGCCCGAAGCGTGCCCGGCGAAAGTTCCATCTCCTCGAACCGCGGCGGATCGGCCGGGTTAATTTGCGACAAGCGTCACTCCTCAAAGAATTCCATGCGATGACTGGCAACAACGGCAACCCAAAGGGTGGACCACTGGTCCAACTCCGAAGACGGGCTCGGTTGCCGAGTCGTCCGGTTGCCTAACGGATGTGGGATTCCTGGAGCTGACCGATCGGAGGGAAAGCGACCGGGGATCCGCCCAGGCGGTTCCCGAAATGGCTGGTTTGTTCTATCTTAACACTAGTCTTCATAACTCCTTACGCCCCAACGGTCAAGGTCTGGTCCCCCTCGATGTGGCAAGAATTGACGCAACTCATCGCCCGATTTCCGCGTTTGGCCAGTGCCGACCGGACCCGATTGCTGGAGAGTCTGCACATCGCTGGCCGCCCCGAAGAGGGGCCAGCCGACTTGCTCCGCGGTTTGCAAGCCGCCCTAAGCGAGCCATTGGCCACCCGCGAGGGCCTGGAAACCAGTTGGAATCAGCTCGTCGCCATGCTGGCCCCCGCCTTGGCGACCGAGGACGATACCGACGATCTGATCGACGCCGTGGAAAGCCTGGGCGACACCTATCAGCAGCTCGGCGGCGAGCACCCCCTGCGGGACTTGGCCCTGCGGGCGATTGCCGCGGTGGGCACCGATGAGGCCATCGAGACGCTGGTCGAGCTGTTGGTCAGCGATCCGCCCGGCGAAAAGCAGACCGATTTGATTTTCGCCACCCTGTGGCAACACCCGCGGCTGCCGGTCGAGCTGCTGTTTCCCCGATTGCTGGACGTTTTGCAGAACGAGCGGCTGACGGCCTTGGTGCTGGAGTTGGCCAGCGAGGTCTACCGGCGGGGGCTGGTCCAGCGGCACCCGGCCCATGAGCAAGCCGCCCTGCTCCGCCGGCTATTTGCGGCCCTGGCCGATCGGCTGGGCGTCGTCGAAGAGCAGCCCAGCACCTACGCCCAGACGCCCGACGAACTGAGCCGCATCGTGGAACGCTCGACCGGGCTGGCCATGGCCCTGGCCGACGCGCTGGGGCTGATCGGCGACCCCGAGGCGGTGCCCGCGCTTCGCAAGGCGTTTTTGCTGACCCATCGCCGTTTGCGGGCCGAAGCCGCCGCGGCCATCGCCCGACTGGGCGACGACGAGGGCATCAAGCACCTGGCCGCCTTGGCCGCCGATCCTGGAATCCGGCTCAGGGCGCTGCACTACCTGGATGAGCTGGGCCACACCGAGCGGGTTCCCGAGGAGTTTCGCACGCCCGAGGCCCAGGCCGCCGGCGAGTTGGCCCTGCGGCTGGCGCATCCGTCGTTGTTTGGCTTGGCCCCCAGCGAGCTGGAACTGGTCGACCAACGCGAGCTGTTCTGGCCGGGATTCGAGGTGGCGGTGCGATGCTTCCTGTTCCGCTACCAGTATCGGCATCCCGAGGGCTACTTGCAGGGCATTGGTCTGGTGGGCCCGCTGACGCATGCGTTGAAGGTCCCGCCGATCGGGCTGCCCGCGATTGACATCTATGCGATCTACGCCGGCTGGGTCGCCGAGCACCCCGAGTTGATCCGCACCAGCCTGATCGACGGCGTGCCCGAAACCCTCGACGTCGAGGCCCAACGCTGGCACCACCTGCTGGAAGGGGCCGGCTACACCCAACTGCGAGCAATCCGGCATGTCCAGCTCTTCGGCCAACCCATCTGGCTGTGGTGGGCCCGGCACGAGAGCCGCGTGGGCACCTTGGTCGTCGACGACGACACCCTGGCTTGGTACCCCGAAGGCAACGACGCCGAGACCCTGGCTCCCGACCAGGTCGACTTTCTGCACGTCGGCCGGAAGATCCTGCGGGCGTTCAACCCGGCCGAGGCCCTGGCCTGACGCTCCACTCGTTGGCGGCTCAGGCCCACACGCATATGACGGGCCAATCGGGGCAGGTCCAACAGACAAAGACCAACAGCCGACGCCCGGCGAAGGCCAAGTCGGCGGCGTTGAGGGTTCGCACCACGCGGTTGGGATCGCTGGCCAGCCGCACCCAGGCGTCTTCCTCGGGAATCCAACGGCTGAAGGGATCAAGGTCCACGGCCCCGCCTTCCCAATCGGCCAGTTGAGCCAGCAACTCCATGGGCTGGCCACAGCCGCATCGCGGCACCTGCTCGGTCGGCAGTCCAAACGGCCAGCCGCCCAGCTTGCTGGCCGGACAGGCCGACAGAGACGCCCGGTAGCGCCGCGCAAACTGCTTCGAGCCCGCGAACGCTTCGGCCAACCCGGGCGGCGTCGACTCGGGGGCGAAGTGGGGATACTCGACGATGGGCTCGGGGATGAGCAAGCACGGCAGGGGCACGCAGCCCGGATCTTCGCCCTGGGCGCCCGGCTCGGGCCAATCGGTTCGCCGCCGCGCCACCTGGGCGGAGGACCACCAACGGGTCAGCACTCGCGGTTGGCCCGTGAGGGGATTCCGACGGGCCGAGGCCCACAGTTGAAAGGTGTCCCAGCCCGACGTGTGCCGAGGCGTCGGTAACAGCCGTTGGTCGACTTGCAGCCAAGGCACCCAGGTCCCGCAATCCGAGGCTTCGGGGAAGGCCGTCTCTTCGGGCCACAGAAACGTGCCGCCCAGCTTCGAGCCGCCGATCAGCGGCACCTCGCCACTTCGGGGGTGCAATCGCAGGGCGGGCTTGGCGAACGCGGCCAACTCGGGCACCATCGCCAGCAGTTCCTCGCCGGCCGAGGGTGTGGTTCGCTCAAGCACCTGGCGGGCGCGGGGTCCAGGCCGCGCACCGCTCACGGTTCGGACCTCGGCATCGAGCGTGCCCCTGGTTTTCGCCCTCGAGATTGCAAAGTGATACTCGATCCCTTCACGTGGCTGCTGGCCGTTCTGTTGTTGGGCGTGGCCATTTTGTACGCCTCGGTCGGGCACGCCGGGGCCTCGGGTTATCTGGCGGTCATGGCCTTGGCGGGGATTCTGCCCGAGGTGATGAAGCCCACGGCCCTGGCCCTGAACATTCTGGTGGCCAGTCTGGCAAGCTACAAGTTCATCCGCGCCGGTTGGTTCCGTTGGCAACTGCTGGTGCCCTTGGCCGTGGCCTCGGTACCGCTGGCCTTTCTGGGCGGGCGGCTGCAATTGCCCGAGGTGTACTACAAGCCGCTGGTCGGCGGCGTGCTACTGGTGGCCGCCGCGCGGCTGCTGCTTACGTCGCGAGCCGAGGATCCGCCAACCCGGCCCATGTCGCTGCCCGCGGCGCTCGTCGCCGGCGGCGGGATTGGGCTGCTGTCGGGACTCACCGGCGTGGGCGGAGGCATTTTCCTCAGCCCATTGCTGTTGGCCGCCCGCTGGGCCGATCTCAAGACCACGGCGGCCGTCTCGGCGGTGTTCATTCTGTTGAATTCCGTCGCTGGACTCTTGGGTTTTGTCACCACCGCCCAGTTCCCCGCCGAGTTGCCCGTGTGGGCGGTGGCCGCGGGGGTGGGCGGTTGGATTGGGGCCGAACTCGGCAGTCGCCGCCTGCCCAGCCATCGCCTCCGCCCCCTGTTGGGCTGCGTCCTGGTGATTGCGGGCGTCAAGCTCATCCTGCTGGTCTGACGATGCTGGCGGCTTGAACGCAGTCGGCCCTCGATCCGCCAACACATTTTCCTCACTGCTGCCCGGGACGTGAACGGTGACGGCAAGAACCTGATGGAATTGATGGAGTTCCGGTAGCGAGGAATCATGAGCCGGAACGCGTTAGCGTCCGGTTACTTACGAGTCGCCAAGCCGTGAATGTTTCGCAAGAACCCCGGGCTAACGCCCGAGGGCTGATGGAGTTGATGGGGTTGATGGAGTTCCGGTGGCGAGGAATCATGAGCCGGAACGCGTTCGCGTCCGGTTACTGACGAGTCGCCAAGCCGTGAACGGTTACGGCAAGAACCCCGGGCTAACGCCCGAGGGCTGATGGAGTTGATGGGGTTAATGGAATTCCGGTGGCGAGGAATCATGAGCCGGAACGCGTTCGCGTCCGGTTACTGACGAGTCGCCAAGCCGTGAATGTTTCGCAAGAACCCCGGGCTAACGCCCGAGGGCTGATGGAGTTGATGGAGTTAATGGAGTTTCGGTGGCGAGGAATCATGAGCCGGAACGCGTTAGCGTCCGGTTTCTAAGTCAGCATCATCGAAACCTGCCGTCAACAAGGCCGCAACATCTTCGCTTACGTGACCAACGCCCTCGCCAGCCATTCTTCCGGCCACCCCGCACCGTCACTGCTGCCCGGGGCGTGAACGGTTACAAGTTGGCCAACGGGCCTCACGAGTCGAATTGCGACAGAATGCTCGCGGCGACCCGCTTGGTGTAGTTGCCAGGCTTGTCGTTCTCGGCGCGAACCGCAGGCAGGGCGGGCCGGGTGGCCTCGCCCAATTCGTCCAGCACCAGCAAGGCCGCCAGCCGGACCATCTCTTCCCGGTGCTCCAACTCCTTGATCAAGGCGGGCACCACTTCATCGGCCAGCCCTTGCTCGGCCAACGCCCGAGCCGCCGTGATGCGGACAATCGGCGAATCGTCCTCGCTCAGCAACTCCTCGAAGACCGGCCGCAGGGCCACCCGGGCGTCGCCCTCGGGCGTGCGGGTCATCAATCCCACCACGGCCCAGTACCGCACGCTGCCGTCGTCATCCTCCAAGGCCCGACGGTAGGCCGGCATGGCCACCTCGGGCGATGCCAGATCCAGCCGCTTGAGTTCGGCCAGTCGAGTCAGCAAGTCGGTGGCATCGAGGGTGTCGCGCCAATGGGGTTCGACCTGGCCTTCGGGTTGCTCGGTTGCCGGATCGCCGGGCCGATGGGTCGTCACCCCGCTGGGACGAAAGCCAATCCGATTGGCCCGCGCCCGCAGCGTGGCATCGGCGTCGAGGGTCAGCGGCTGAGCGTACAGCCGCCATACATCGTCGTTGCCGATGCGGTATTCGAGACTGGCCTCGGGGGTGACGCAATCCAGGGTCACGCGGCGCTGGCCGTCGAGGTCCTCGATGGCCGCCACATAGGGTGCCAGCGTTTGGGGCACCTGCCCCTGATTGGGCCGTTCGCGGAGTTCAAATTCGGCCTCGGGAATCAGACCGATGTCGCCAATCGCTTTCATATAGGCTTCGCACTCGGCCCGCAGGGCCCGCAACGTCTCGCGATAAGCCGGGTTGTCGGCCAGGTTGTGAATTTCGTGCGGGTCGAGTTCGGTATCGAACAATTCTTCCACGGGTTTGGTCTCGCGGAAGTACTGGGCCTCGGGGCCCGACAGCTTGCCCTCGGCATGCAATCGCCGCATCTCTCGCATGGTGGGCATTTGATCCATGTAGCTGATTCGCTGCCCGTAGGTCACATGCGGCATGAAGTTGCGAATGTAACGGAAGCGATGGTTCCGTACGCTGCGGATCAGATCGTAACGCTCGTCCATCCGGTCGCGGTGGGCGAAGACCACGCTCCGCGGTTCGGCATCGTACTTGCCCAAAAACGCGCTGCCCTGAAAATGCTCAGGCGGTTCAATCCCACACAGCGACAGCATAGTCGGTGCAAAATCAATGAACGACACCAGCCGGTCAGTCACGGTCCCCGCCGCTACGGCCTCGGGTTGCTGGGGATTGGCGACGCTTTGCCACTTCTCGGGCACCACGATGATCAGCGGCACCTGCGTCCCCGAGTCGTAGACCCATCGCTTGCCCCGCGGCAGGCCCCGACCATGATCGCCCCAGATCCAAATGATCGTGTCCTCGGTCAATCCGTCTTCTTCCAACTGATCGAGAATGCGTTGCATCTCGTATTCCACGGCCGTGATGTTGTCGGCGTAGTGGGCCAGGTCTTGGCGGACAATCGGCGTATCGGGGTAATACGGCGGGACAATCGCATGGGCTGGGTCGTGTTGTTTCTCGGGCGAAAGCACCTCGCGATTGCGACGGTGCCGCGCGGGGTTACGAATCTGCCCTTCATGCGGACTTGTGAAATTGAACACCGCAAAGAACGGCTGATCGGAATCGGGCCGCTTGCGAAAATGGGCCTGGTTGCTGCTCTCGTCCCAGGCGCTGGTCGGCGGGGTAAATTGGTAGTCGGTCTTGGAGTTGTTCGTGCAGTAATAGCCCGCCGCCCGCAGGTACTCGGTAAAGCATTTGACGCCCGCCGGTGGGATGCCGCTGCACCGCATATTGTGCGTACCAATCGCCGTGGGATACATCCCCGTGATGATGCCGCTACGGGCCGGGGCACACACACCGGCATGGGCAAAGGCATGGGTGTAGCGGATGCCCCGCTCGGCCAGGCTGTCCATCAGGGGCGTCATGGCGTAGGGATCGCCATAGCAGCCCAGGTCGGGACTGATATCCTCGATGCTCAGCCACAGGATATTCGGCCGGGCGGGTCCGTCGTCAGCCCACACGGGTCGAATGGCCACCGCGAGCAGCAGCAGGATCAATGGCAGGACGCAGCGCATGGGGACGAGTCTCCGGGGGCCGAGAACAGGTTCTTCTGGCCCCAACTTACTCCGACCCGCGCGTCGACTCAAACATGCGCGGGCGAGAATCAGCTTCCCCGCGCAACGCCCGAACGCCCGACTTGCGAGCCCTCACCGGGTGGGGTAGATTGCGCGAGGTTGGAGGTCTGCCCGCTCCACGATGACGTGTCTCAATTCCTGGTCCACGAGGGGTCCCATGTCCCGCAAGCCAATCGCCTGGAGCCTGCCAATCCTGTTGGCCCTGGTCACCGCGGTGCAGGCCCAGCCGCCGCGGCCCATCAATTATGTCACCAGCGATGCAGCCGTGGCCGTGGTGCTGCACCCGAAGCAGTTGCTGGAACGCCCCGCGTTGCGATTGGCCCCCCGCGAAGTGTTGCAGGCCCTGGGCCTCGACCAGTTTCAACTCGATCCGCTGGAGATCGAGCAGATCGCCATCTTCGGGCGTCCCGACCTTGAGGGCCCCGTTCCGGTCGACCTGGGTCTGGCCTTGCGGTTTGCGAAGCCCGTCGACCAGCATGGCTTTCCCAGCCAACTGGTCGAAGGTATGGGCTACGCCTCTGAAGCGGGCAACGGCCAGCCCGCGGTGTGGGCCTCGGACAACGAACTGGCGCCGGTGTTCGCGATTGTCGAAGCCAACACTCTGTTGGTGGCCGGCAGCCGCGAGCGGCTGGCCCAGATGATCGAGCAAGCCGCCCAGCCGCCGGCTTCGCCCTTGCAGAAGGCCCTCCGCGAACGCGAGGAACTGTCCGATCTGTTGGCCCATGGCGATCTCGAAGTCCTGCGGCCCCTGCTGACCATGGCCCTGCCACAGCTTGCCGACGAGGTGCCCGACGACCTGGCTCCGCTGCTGGATGTGCCGCTGTTGCTCAAGAACTTTGAACTGGAGATCCACCTGGGCGAGCCCTTGCGAGTACGGGCCCAGTTCGAAGCCAACGACCGCGCCGCGGGCGACCAGGTGATGGACCGGTTGGGCCGATTCCGCAAGGTGACCGAAGCCCGACTGGAAGACGAGTTTCGTGAAGCCGAACAGAGCGACTCCCTGGTCGAAAAGGCCATGGCCGCCTATGCGCGACGGATGTCGAAGCGGTTTTTCGATTCGCTTTGGCCCAAGCGGCAGGGCCAGCAGCTCGAAATCGCAGTGGACGACCACGCGGTCCTCTACTTTTCGTCGACCGCCGCGATCATGCTGCCGATGTACCTGAGCCTGCAACCGGCTCGCGACTCGGCCAGACGAGCGGCCAGCAGCAACAACATGAAGCAACTGCTGCTCGCCATCCACAATTACGAGGCGCAGCATCGCCAGCTTCCCCGCGACATCGTGGATGACCAGGGCCGTAAGCTCTGGAGCTGGCGGGTCCATCTGCTGCCCTTTCTTGAACAAGACGGCCTGTACCGCCAACTCCGACTCAATGAACCCTGGGACAGCCCGCGCAATCGCCTGTTCACCAGCCAGCCGCTTCCGATCTTCGTGAGCCCCAACGCTGAGGGCCTCCCCGACAATCGCACCCACTACCTGGCACCGGCTGGGCCCGACTTCGCGATTGGCAGCGACCTTCCACGGCTGGGCTTTCGCGACATCACGGATGGATTGTCCAACACCGTGTTCTTAGTTGAAATGGATTCCGAGCATGCGGTCCCCTGGGCCCAGCCGGGCGATTGGCAGGTGGATCGCGACAATCCCACCCAGGGACTTGCAGTTTCCGACAACAACTTTCTGATGGGCATGGGCGACGGCAGCATCCGATTCGTCGCGACCTCCATCGATCGCCGAGCCCTCTGGGGACTGTTTACCCGGGCAGGCGGTGAAGTGATTTCGCTCGATCCGTGAACACCCGCGTCCAGCGCTTTGGCCTTCTCTGTTCCCTCCGTAAAAGGTGACTTCGAATGAATACTCCGCGAATCGCCTGGGCCTTGGCGATGGTCATGGGTGGGGCCAGCCTGCTGTCGGCCCAGGCCCCCGCTCCGGCGCGGTACCTCACCGGCGACATGTTGGGCGCTGTGGTCGTGCATCCCAAGCGGATGAGCGAAAGTGCCCTGCTGGAAGCCACTCCCCTGGAAGTCCTGCAGGCCGCGGGACTGGAAGCCCTGAAGCTCGACCCCTGGGCCATTGAGCAGGCCGTGGGCGGCGTGGGAATTACCCTCGGTGGCAGTGCTCCGCCCTACGGCTTTGCCCTGCGGTTTGTCGAGCCGCTCACCAAGCATGGTTTCCCGGACGCCTCGCTCGAGGACCATTTGTTCCAGCGGGGCGAAGCCGTCCAGGCCAACGGACCGACCATCTGGCAATCGCAACGGGGCGATCCCATCGCGTTTGCCGTGGTCGACGATCACACGCTGCTGGTGGCCGATTCGGTCACGCGGATCCGGCGGATGCTTGATCAAGCCCAGCGACCGCCCGAGACCCCGCTGCAAAAAGCCCTGGCCGAGCGCGAGAGCCTGCCGGATGTCTTCGTCATGGGCGACATCCAGTCATTGCGGCCCGTGCTGGGGTTGTTCCTGCCAGCCATCAAGGCCGAGTTGCCGCCCGAGATGGCCGGTGTGTTCGACCTGCCCATGTTGATTCGGGCCGTGGTGCTGGAAGCCGACTTCCAAGAGAGCTTCTGGCTCCAGCTCACACTGGAAGCCAACGACGATCAAGCCGCCCAGCGGGCCGCGACCATCCTGGGCCAGGGGCGGGCGATGTTTGAAGAGATCGCCAAGGCCGAGCTGGCCCGCGCCGACGACAGCCCCGACGTCGTGGAACAGGCCGCCGCCAAGTACGGTCGTCGCGTGCTGGACGAGATACTGGACCTTGTGGTGCCCAAGCCGCAAGGGCCGCGATTGGTCAGTCGGATCGATGGCGACGATGTCGTCTCGACGGTGATCCCCATCTCCTCGATTTTGGTGTTTGCTGCTGGCGAACAGGTCCGCGCGGCCGGCCAGGTCGCCTCCAGTAGCAACCAGATGCGGCTGATTGCGATCGCGATGCTCAATTTCACGGCTCGCCACGGTCGCCTGCCCACCGACATTGTCGACGCCAACGGCAACAAACTCTTGAGCTGGCGGGTGCGGATCCTGCCGGATCTTGAATATCAGGGCATCTACGATCAACTGCGGCTGGATGAACCCTGGGACAGCCCGCACAATCGCCAGTTCACCAGCACCAACCTGCCCGTGTTCTACAGCCCCGACGCCACGAATGTGCCGCCAGGATCGACCACGTATCTGGTTCCGGCCGGTCCCGGCCTGATGTTCGACGATGGCGTGGCGCGCAGGACCCTGGACCACGTGACCGATGGCACTTCGAACACGATCATGCTGGTCGAAGTGGATCCCGCGGCGGCCGTTCCCTGGGCCAAGCCTGGTGATTATCGGGTCGATCGACGCAATCCCACCCAGGGACTTCGCCTGCGCCGCGACGGAATCGTCAGCTTCGTGTTTGCCGATGGTGCGGTCCACAAGTTCGACCGCGATACGCCGGCCGAAACGATTTGGAGCCTGTTCACCATCGCCGGTGGCGAGGTCATCAACCTGGACGAATGACCGCCCCGGCTGAGCGAAACACGCCCCCCTGCCCTCTCTGCGACGCCGCTCCGCTGGCCACCCCGGTGACAGTCGAGCGGCGTCGGTTTTTCGAATGCCCGGCGTGTGGCCTGACCTTTCTCGATCCCGATCAGCGGCCCACGCCCGAGGCCGAGCTGGCCCATTACAAGACCCACGACAATCGGCCCGACGATCCGCGGTATCGAGCCTTTCTGGATCGCCTGGCCCTGCCGCTTGCCGCACGCCTGGCTCCCGGCAGCCGCGGTCTGGATTACGGCTGCGGTCCCGGTCCGACCCTATCGCTGATGCTCTCGGAGCGCGGCTTCCCCACGGTCGACTATGATCCGTTCTTCGTGCCGGTTTCCCATCGCCTGGAAGCCCAGTACGACTTTGTCACCTGCACCGAGACCGCCGAGCACTTTCACACTCCCGCCGTCGAGTTTGCACGGCTCGCCAAGCTGGTCAGGCCGGGCGGTGTGCTGGGGCTGATGACCGTGCTGCGGGACTCGGCGGCGGACCTGGGCTCGTGGTGGTATCTCCGCGACCCCACGCACGTAAGCCTTTATCGCCGCAGGACATTCGGCTGGATCGCCGAGCGCTGGGATTGGCAATTGGAGTTCGCGTCGGATACGGTGATACTGTTGGAACGTGTCGGCTAACCCCGGTCGACCGCCCTCCCCTATCCCCGTATCGTGGAGTTCCCGATGCGCGCACTCCTCATACTCACGTTGCTCGGGGCGTGGCTCGCCCCGAGCGTCGTCCAGGCTCAACCGCCCCGGATGCTACTGGATGCGTTCCGGCAAGGCCCCGCCCCACGGATCGAACAGCCCATGGCCTCGCCGATTCGACTGCGGATGCAGGGGCCCAGCGTCGTGGAGATCTACTCCGAGTGGTACGACCTGTCGAATGTCGTGCTGGAATACGACAACGGGGGCCGCCAGCGATTCGAGAATCTGCAAGGTCGCATGGGACGCTTCAGCGGCACCGGTCCTCAGAGCGGTCGGCCGATTCACGTGGTGTGGGTCAAGGCCGGTCCCAACTTCAGTGGCGATGGCCCCGGCTATGGCCAACGCTTTGTGGTCCCCGGTACTCCCGGTTACCAGTCGCCCGCCTATCAGACACACCCCGCCCAGCCGACGCGGGGCCAGCGGGTGACGGGCCGCCGGTAGCGGGTTCCCATTCACAAGTGCTTGAAGTCCCTGCCCCCATTCAGAAACGCAACTTATGCTCGCTTCCCGATGGACGCTCCGCTGGCTGGCCCTGGTGTTGGCCGCCGCGCTGACGGCACCCCTTGCGACGTTGGCGAATGACGATTCGTTTCAACTTCCGCGATTGCCCGACACCCAGCCCAAGAACGTGATTTTCATTCTGGTCGACGATATGCGTTACGACGCGATGGGCTTCGTCGGCCACCCGTTCTTGAAGACACCCCATATCGATGCCTTGGCCGCGGCGGGCACGAACTTCGCCAACACCTTTGTCACCACCAGCCTGTGTTCCCCAAGTCGGGCGTCAATCCTGACCGGCCAGTACATGCATAACCACCGCGTGGTCGATAACAACGATCTGGCTCCGCCGGGGACGGTGTTCTTTTCTCAATACCTGAAGGCCGCCGGTTATCAGACGGCGTTTATTGGCAAGTGGCACATGGGCGGGGCCAGCGATGACCCTCGGCCGGGCTTCGACCATTGGGTCAGCTTCCGGGGTCAGGGTCACTATCGCAGTCCCGGGCCGCGCTACACGCTCAACGTGAATGGCGAGCGGGTGCCGCAGCGGGGTTACATCACCGACGAGCTGACCGACTACGCCGTCGACTGGCTGGGCGAAATCGACCACGACAAGCCCTTCTTCCTGTACCTGTCGCACAAGGCGGTGCATGCCAATTTTGAACCCGCCGAGCGACACCGCGACCTGTTTGCCGATGTCGAGATCGCCGAGCCGGCGACCCAGGCCAATACGCCCGAAAACAATCGTGGCAAGCCGATGTGGGTCCGCAATCAGCGGAACAGTTGGCACGGTGTCGACTACCCCTACCACAGCGATTTGGATGTTAAAGAGTATTATCGCCAGTACTGCCGCACGCTGGTGGCCGTCGACGAGAGCCTGGGCCGGATCATGGCCTATCTGAAAGAGCACGACCTGACCGACTCGACCGCCGTGATGATCATGGGCGACAACGGCTTTCTGTTCGGCGAGCACGGCCTGATCGACAAACGCAATGCCTACGAAGAGTCGATGCGGGTACCGCTGGTGATCTCCGCCCCCGGCGTACTGGAGCCTGGCAGCACCGTCGACAGCGTGGTGGCCAACATCGATATTGCCCCCACCATCCTGGAGTTGGCCGGGCTCGATCGGCCCGACACCATGGACGGCATGAGCTTTCTGCCGGTGGCCACCGGGCGGATGAAGCCCGATCACTGGCGACGGTTCCTGCTGTATGAATACTACTGGGAATGGAACTTTCCCCATACGCCCACCACCTTCGCCCTGCGCGGCGATCGTTACAAGTTCATTCAATACCACGGCATCTGGGATATTGACGAGCTGTACGACTTGCAGAACGATCCTCAGGAGCGCGACAATCTGATCAACGACCCCGACCACGCCGAGTTGGTCCGCGAACTGCGAACCCGGTTGTATCGGCTGCTGAGGTCCAGCAATGCCGCGCAAGTGCCCTTCGGTCAGAAGGCCGGCCCGGGGGCGATTCTTCGCAATCCCCAGGGCAGCCCCGCGGCCGAGTATCCCACGGAGTTTCTGGGGCCAGCCAGCGGGCGTTGAGTCAAGTACGTGAGCAATGGCCAACGTCCGTGCTTTTCTTCAAGAGTTTGAGAACAGTATTTGTGGCACTGGTGGCTTGTCCACCAGTGATTGACAACGCCAGTGCTGATTTCACTGCTACCCGCGAATTACCTCAAACAGATGCAAGATGTGCGGCACTGTCCAACCGAGCCACACACTGGTGGACTGAGAAACACACTGGTGGACAAGCCACCAGTGCCACGCGACGCCCTTCCGCGGAGTTGGCAGGGCCTGGTGAATTGACAGGCCCCAAGGATTCCGCCCCGCGGATTGCCGTTTGAGTTGCTGACGTTCCCCCAACCTTGAAACGAGTGAAACCCCGATGATGAGTGATTTCTCGATGACAACTCGTGTCAGGCGTGTTGCACGACTGGGACTTGCCGCCTGGGCGGTGTGTTGGGCCACGGTCCTGGTTCAGGCCGAAGAGTTTACCAGCGATTTTGCGAATACGCCCGACCGCGTGTGGATTGGTTCAGACTACTGGGCCAACCCCATGGAGGACTGGCGAGTTCACGACAAACGCCTGGAATGTGTCCGCGGTGGCGAGAACCGCAACGTGCATCTGCTGACTTATCGCCTGGGCGAGGAAGCCGGCGACCTGCGGATGAGTGTGCGGCTGGGCCGCGTGCCCGAGTCGCCTAATCGGGGTTCCGCGGGCTTTTTAATTGGCGTGCTGGACCAGCAGACCCGCGATCCGTTGTCGAGTGTGTTCTTCGGCGATGGGGTGCCGGCGGGTGTCACTGCCGGCGGGGCCTTGTTTCTGGGTCCGCCACCTGAACTCAACGCCCAAGGGCCGATTAACACCGACGATGTGGAACTCCGCCTGGTCGCCAAGCCCGAGGGGGTCAGTTATCAACTGACGCTCACCGCCCACAACCCCGCCGACGGCGCCCAGCTTGGGCAACCGGTCAGCCGCCGGGTTCCGGCCGACCGGCTCTCGGGCAATCTGGTGCTGGTCAACAATCACGGCGCCACGCGGCGCCCACCGGTGCGGGGCGAAGGTCCGCTGGCCCGTTTCTGGTTTCAAGACTGGAAGATCGCCGGTTCCAAACTCGAAGCCGACGCCGACAACCGCTTCGGGCCGATTCTGTTTTCCATGTACAGCCTGAGCCGCCAGGTCATGAAGCTGACCGCGCAGATGCCGCCGATCAGCCCGACCGACGATCAGAAGGTTCTGCTGGAAATCGCCGAAGGCGACGAATGGAAACGTATCGCCGAAGCCGACATCCACCCGCTCAGCCGCACGGCCACCTTCCGCGTCGAGAACTGGGACGACACCCGCGATATCGACTACCGCCTGAGGTACACCCTGCGTGGCCGAGACGGCAGCGAACACGCAGATCTGTTCACCGGCACCATTCGCAAAGACCCGGTCGACCGGGACGAGCTGGTGATCGCCGGCTTCACGGGCAATACCGATACTGGCTTTCCCAATCGCCTGGTTGTTGAGAACGTAGGAATCCTGAACCCCGATGTGTTGTTCTTTTCCGGGGATCAGATCTACGAGCATGTGGGCGGCTACGGCATTCATCGCGGTCCCGTCGAACTGGCCGCACTGAACTATCTGCGCAAATGGTACATGTTCGGCTGGGCTTTCCGCGACCTGATGCGCGACCGGGTGACACTGTGCATCCCCGACGATCACGATGTCTACCAGGGCAATCTCTGGGGCGAAGGCGGCCGAGATTGCAACGGCATTGAGAATCACGAACGCGGCGGCTACGCGATGCCGGCCGAGTGGATCAAGGCCATTGAACGCACCCAGACGGCCCATCACCCCGACCCCTTCGACCCCACGCCCGTCGAGCAAGGCATTGGCGTGTACTATGGCGACATGCTCTACGGGCGAATCAGCTTTGCCGTGCTGGAAGATCGCAAGTTCAAAAGCGGCCCGGCGGATCGTGTGAACACTTGGGAAGGTCGGCCCGACCACGTGAAGGATCCGAACGTCGATGTCGACAAGCTCGATCCTCCTGAATTGAACCTGCAACTGCTGGGCGAACGGCAGGAGAAGTTTCTGGAACACTGGGCGGCCGACTGGAAGGGTGCCGATATGAAGTTGGTGGTCTCGCAGACCATCTTTGCCAACGTGGCCAATTACCACGGTGGAGGCCGCCAGTACCTGATCGCCGACCTGGACAGTAACGGCTGGCCGCAGGGGGCGCGGAACCGCGCGCTCGACCTGATGCGGCGGGGCTTTGCCTTCCACTACGCCGGCGACCAGCACCTGCCGTCGATCGTGCATCATGGCATCGACACCTGGCGGGACGCCGGCTTCTCGTTCTGTGTGCCGAGCATCGCCGCCGGCTATCCGCGGAGTTGGCAACCCGACCTCGAAGGCCTCGAAGTCCGCAATCGGCCCGAGCCCGGCCTGCCCAACACCGGCGACTACCAGGACGGGCTGAACAATCACATTACGGTGTATGCCATCGGCAACCCCGAGGCCCAGAATCGCCCGGGTCGAATCAACACCCTGCACGACAAGAGTTCAGGATTTGGCATCGTGCGAATGAATCGTACCGAGGGCACCATCACCATGGAGTGTTATCGGTTGCAGATCGACGCCAACAACC
>JBJHDE010000049.1:0-16095 GCA_050486385.1 Planctomycetales bacterium
CGCGTGCAGGTACTGCATCTCGGGGCTGTCGTCGGCCGGCCGATAGAACGCCGGCTGCAAGGCCTCTTCGTCGCTGAGCGGAATTTCGCAACGGTCGCGGAAAGCCAGTAACTCGTGCTCGCCCAGTTTCTTTTTCTGGTGGGTCGTGTTCTGGCCTTCGGCCTCTTCGCCCAAACCGTAGCCCTTGACCGTTTGGGCCAGCACCACGGTCGGCTGGCCCTTGGTCTCGGTGGCGGCCTGATAGGCGGCATAGACCTTGAGCGGATCGTGGCCGCCCCGGCTCAGGCAGCGGATCTGCTCGTCGCTGAGCTTCTCGACCAGCTTCTCGAGATCGGGATCCACACCGAACAGGTCTTCGCGAATGAACTCGCCATCGCTGACCACGTACTTTTGGAACTGGCCGTCGACGACCTCGCCCAATCGCTGCACCAGCTTGCCTTGGGTGTCAGCCTCGAACAGCGGATCCCAGTCGCTGCCCCAGACCACCTTGATGACGTTCCAGCCGGCGCCGCGGAACAGGCCCTCCAGCTCTTGGATGATCTTGCCATTCCCCCGGACCGGACCGTCGAGCCGCTGCAAATTGCAATTGATGACCCACACCAGGTTGTCCAGCTTCTCGCGGGTGGCCAGCGTAATGGCTCCCAGCGTCTCGGGCTCGTCGCACTCGCCATCGCCCAGGTAGGCCCACACCCGACTGCCCGAGGTATCGCACAGGCCGCGGTACTGCAGATACCGGTTAAAGCGGGCCTGATAGAGACTGGTGATCGGCCCCAGGCCCATCGAGACCGTGGGAAACTGCCAAAAGTCCGGCATCAGCCAGGGGTGCGGATAGCTGCTCAGGCCGCCTTCCGGGGCCAGGTCCCGACGGAAGTTGGCCAGGTTGGCTTCGCTCAAGCGGCCTTCCAAAAAGGCCCGGGCGTACATTCCCGGCGAGGCATGGCCCTGGAAGTAGACCAGGTCGCCGATGCCCGAATCGTCACCTCGGAAAAAGTGATTCTGGGCGACTTCGTACAGCGTGCAACTGCTGGCAAAGGTGCTGATGTGGCCGCCCAGGCCGTCGCTCTTTTTGTTGGCCTGGACCACCATCGCCATGGCGTTCCATCGCAGCAGGTTCTTGATGCGGCGCTCCATCTCGCGATCGCCCGGATACTCGGGTTGGCGATGCGGGGCGATGGTGTTGACGTAGGGGGTCTGGCCGGCAAACGGCAGGGGCACGCCTTCGCGGAAGGCCTTGTGCTGCAGCTTTTCCATCAAGTAGCGGACTCGCTCGGCGCCGGCCGTTTCGAGCACGTACTCCAGGCTCTCCAGCCACTCGGCGGTTTCCTGCGGATCGGCATCGCTGGGCGGCAGACTGCCGGGCGTTGTATTGGGAAGCCGATTCGAGGTCGTCGGGCGGTCGCGGTCAGTGCGCTCGGTCGTTGTGGCCATCTGTCAGCAAGGTGTGAGAGAAGGTGACAGGCGATCGGGTTTGGGTTCGACCGCGAGAGGGTGTGCGGTTTGCGTTTGGGCTCGCGCTTGGGTGGTCAGCGGCTTGGTCCAGCGGGGTCATCTGGTGGGCGGTTCCGAGGGATCCAACACGGCGGCGGCCCCTTTTTGAATGCGGTGCCAAATGGCATTCAGTCCGCGCATGCGGGTCATGCCCAGGGCCTCGACCAGGCCCAGACGCTGGACCACATTCGAACGAATGGCCACCAAATCGGCCGGTCGCGACCGATCACAACACGCGATCATTGCCCCCAAAAACCCCTTGACGGTGGGCGCCTCGGGGGCCACATCGCCGAAGATCCGCACCCGCTCGCCATCGCGAACCACCCACAACCACGTGGGGGTCTGGCATTCTGGTACACGATCCTCGCCTGCATCCCGTTTGGCGGCATACTCGCTGGGCAACGGCGGAATTTGCTCGGCAAAGTCGAGCAGCATTTCGAGCCGCTCCCGCCGATCGAGATCGGCAAACTCTTCGACCAAAGCATCCAACCGCTGCGCGGGATCGTCGCCGCTAGACTCCACCATCGAATTCCAACCGAAAGGAACGGCTTGACTTGGCATTTCGATTTGTGCCCACTCTATCAAAAGAGTCGCCTGTCGACCAGAGACCCTAACCGACTCCACCCAAACGGGCTGACGGCCCGTGGCCCGGCCATCGGCCCCTGATGGGGCGAAACTTTCTCCATTCGCTCGGCGTCCAAAGAGGGGGCCTACGGATTCTGACCAGCCACGTTCTATCCAGAATTTGGGGAGGTGTCGTGTGGTGCGTCTCGGACAGGTGGCCATCGTAGCGGTTGTGTGGCTGGCAACGGCATGCTCAGGCTGGGCCCAACGGGCCGACTTGCCCGATGACGCCCACGATGTGCTTGAACAGTACGATGCCGCTCGGGCGGAGATCCGCGCCACCTACGACCAGCAAATGCGGGAACTTCGCGAAAAAATCATCGAAAAGCTGCAACCCCTGCAAGACAAACACACCCGAGACGGCCAGCTCGACGAAGCGGTGGCCATTCGCGATACGATCACCCGGCTGCGGCTGGCTTCCACCGAGTTGCTGACCCTGGAGACTCTGCCAAAGGATTGGAATGCAGCCGTCGGCAAGCGATTCTTCCTGCTGCTGCATCCCAGCGAGCCCTTCGGCACCGTGTGGGGAACGGACGAGTACACGACCGACTCGCACTTGGCGGCCGCCGCGGTCCATGCGGGGGTGTTGCGGCCAGGGGCCGCTGGCGTGGTGGAGCTACGGATTGTCGCCGGTCGCGATCAATACGGCGGAAGCCAGCGGCACGGCATCGCCACCAACGATTGGGGCGCCTACCCGACTGGCATGACCTTCCGCGCGGTGCCCGGTTTGAGCCGACTGCCGCGAAACCTTCAGCCCATCGACTTGATGGAAATCGACGAACCCTGATTCAACCGGCATCGCGCCGCGGGGTGGGGTCCTCAATCGACCAGCACCAGCCCGGCGCGTTCTTCGTCGGTCAGGCGGTAGTGTTCGGGCTGGACGGTGTACTCGTCGCGGATCCAGCGATCGATCCAGTCCGGCGATTCGCCTTCCCAGTGCGGTTGGCTGGCCAGGGTCTGGCCGGCATGGGGCTCGCGGTGGTCGCCGTCTTCAACAACCAGGGCCCCACGATGCAACACCCAGCGGGGTCGGGCGAACATCGCCGTGCGATCGCTTTGCGGGGTGTAGACCGTGATGTCGGCATCCGCACCGGGCCCCAGGTGCCCCTTGTGCCGCCGCCCCAAAATCCGGGGCGGGGCGGCTCGGGTGAGGATGGCGATTTCGTTCAGCCCATACTCGGCGTCCAGATCGGCCAGCCGGGTCCGTGTGCGAAGGACCGCGGGCATCCTGGCGAGCATCTCGCGACGGAAGGCGGCGTCCATCAGCAGGTGGATGATCTCGGGATACCGCGTGAACGCCCCACCGTTGGGGTGATCGCTCGTCAGGGCCACCCGCCAGGGATCGGCCAACATCAGCAGATACCACTCCAGGGCGATGGCCCACTGCACGGCATGCACCAGGCTCCGCTGGGGCTTGTACTCGGTGGGGAGCACGCCGCAACTGGCTTCGTTTTCGGTATCCGACGAGTACCAACGGCCGCCCGTCCAGCGTTTGAGCAACTCGGCGAAGGGCACATCACCGGTGATCGCCACGGTGGGGCCGGGGCTGACATGGCCCACATCGATGGTGATCTCGGGGTGGGCCAGCACGTAGTCAAACAGCCGCTGGCTGGCCGAGGCGAAGCTCCGTGGATCGTTGGGTTCGCCGTCGTAGGAATGGAACTGGATGTGGGCAAAGTGGCCGGGTGCCCCGTCTAACGCCCGCATCGACTCCAGGGTGGTCCGCCAATTGCCGGGAATGCCCAGGTTGTTGCAATGGATATGCACCGGGTGCGGCAAACCCAGCCGCTGGCCGCTGCGGGCCAGTTCGCGAAGGATCTGCCGTGGCGTGACGCCGCCCTCGGCGATGGGCTGGTCGATGTGGTCCAGCGGAGTGCGGTGAATGTGCTTGTAGTTGGCAATGCCGCCGGGATTGACGATTTTGATGGCGTAGCCGCCGCAGCCGCTGATCAGGTTGGCCAGCAGGGCGTCGAGGCCCCGACGATCGTCGGCGGCCAGGCGATCGAGCACCGCACGATTGTTGCCGAACAGCAGAAAGCAGCCGCGGTCGACGTTGGGGATATCGGCCAGTTCTTCGTGGGTGTGCCGTGCCAACAGCGGGGCGGTGGCGGCATCGAACGCCGTGGTGTAGCCGATGCCCGCCAGCATCCGCCCGGTGGCCTGGGTGGTGGGCACCGCGTGATTCATGGTCGGCAACAGGCGGCGGGCGGCATTGACCTTGGAGCCGGCAATGTGGCAGTGCATGTCGATGCCGCCGGGCATCACCACATAACCGGCCAGGTCGAGCGTCCGCTCGGCCCAAGCGTCGGGGTCGCTGGGGGCGGGAACGATCCGTGGACCGTCGATCCACAGGTCCTCGATCACGCCCGAGCGTTGGTTAGCGGGGTCGTAGATCGTTCCACCGGTCAGCCGCCAACGTGTCACACTCTGGCCCCGCTGGGGAAATCGTGCCTGGTGGCCAAGGCCCAGTGCCCGGCCATGCCGACACCATAGCCGAGGGGCGCGGCGGAGCGAATGGGGCCGACGGCGGACGGAGATTCCGGACCGCGCAGCAAGCGACACCGGCGTTTTGTGGCAACACGCCGGTGTGCGAATGCGTACAGACACGCAGGTGGCCGGGAAGACGCTCGGGGCTCAGTAGCCGCCAAACGCCCCGGGTGGGGTCCGCTGGGCCTCTTCGCCGGCTTCGCGGCGGGCCTCTTGCTTGCGGCGTTCCAGCTCGGCGGCTTCGCGATAGAGCTTGAACTCTGGGCCGGCCGGATGGTACTGAACATCATCCTTATAGTACCAGGCACTCGGCAGCGTCTGCCCGCCCACGTACACCTGACAGCCCGTCGGAGCGATGGCAAACGTCGCGACGACCGCCAACAGGAGCCGATGACCGAGATTCCGTTTCATGAGTTGCCACTCCTTGCGGCCCGCCAGGCACCAGGGAATATCCTCCGAGTGGAGGTATCGGCAATTCATCCCCGCGGCGTTCAACGAATGTTAGAACTGCCGAATTGCTTGACCCCGCCCGGCATGAGGCCCACACTTGCGCACAGGGGTTTTTTGTCCCCGCGCTGAGGAGAATTCGATGCGCGTCCATGTGTTAGGGGGTCTCTTGGCCCTCGTTTTGGTTGTTTGTGCGGTCACCGAGACCGCATTTGCCCAGTTGGGTGATCGCCGAGTGCCGTCGCAGCTCTACTTCCAGGGGGTTGCAGTGGCCCAAGCAGGCGACTTCAACGAGGCTGGCGACCTCTTTCAGCGCGAATGGCGGGGGGCCATCAAAACCCCAACCACCCGATGGATCGATTCCATCTGCTATCACGCCATGATGGGCGAATGTCACTACCAAATGGGCAATCTGGGGGAGGCGCTCGAGCAGTACAACGCCGCCCTGGAGCTTTTCAACCGCTTTCCCACCTGGATGCTCGAAGTCCAATGGCCTGCGGCGGGCATCCGGGTCGAGAATCCCGGGCGGATTCGCCAGGTGCCGTGGGGACCCCGCCAAAGGGCGACGGCGATTGGCGGTTTCCCGGAGACGATGTCCATCCAGCAGGGCCGCATCGACAACAATGCGGTGGTCCAGCAGGGAGGCGTGGTCCAGCAGGCGGTGCAGTATCCGATTGTGCCGCAGGAGATTGTTCGCTGCACGGCCCTGGCCATCCGGCGACGGATGGAGCTGCTGGGTCCGGCCGGCCCGATGGATCGCCTGACCAACGAGACGCTGAATGTCCTCTCGGGGCCGATTGCTCCGCCGGGACATTGGAGCGACGCCTGGCGGCAAATCAAACTGGGCCTGGCCCTGGCGGCGACCGGCAAGTCCGCCCAAGCCCAACAGGCCCTGCAACGCGGGTTGCTGGCCGGCGGGCAGTTTGATCATCCGTTGACGGCCGTCGCCCTGTACGAACTCGGGCGGCTTGAGATGCAGGCCGGACGCTTCGATCAGGCCCTGAGCATGTTCCACGAGGCAAGCTGCCTGGCCCATCACTTCGAGGATGCCGGGCTGATTGAGGAATGCGCCCGCACCGGGATGCTGGCCCACTTTTTGGCCAATCGGCAAGGCGTGGTGCCCAGCCTGGCCCCGATTGCCGCTTGGGCGGGTCGCAACCGCTTTCGGCATGTCGAGGCCTCGGCCGCGGCCTGCCTGGCGGAAAGTCAGGTTCGGGCCGGCAACCTGGCTGGCGGCGCCGCGAGCCTGGAAGTCGCCCGTCGAGCGCTGGTGCGACGCGACGCGGCTTTGGGGCGGGTTGGGGCGTTTGCCAGCTACGTGGCCTCGGTGATCGCCTATCAACAGGGCAACGTCCGTGCGGGCGATGCCGAGTTGGCTTCGGCCTTGGCCTACCAACAGGGCCGCGCCCCCCGCGGCGCGCGGGGCCGGCAAGCGCCCCGGCAGGGTCCGGCCTCGTTGTGGCTGTTCCACATTCAGTTGGCGGAAGCCAAGTTCCGCGGTGGCGACCTTTCCTCGGCCCGCGATGCACTGTCGTTGTTTCAGCAAGTGCTCCGCGAACCGACGGGCCTGGACTGGCGGAGCAGCCCGCTGGAATCGCTGACGGTGCTGATGACGCCGCATGGCCGGATTCTGGAGCATTGGTTCGAGACCGCACTGGCCCGCAAGGAACTGCCGGCGGCCGTGGAGATCGCCGACCTGGCCCGGCGACACCGCTTTTACAGCACGCTGACCCGTGGCGGTCGGTTAGTGGCGCTGCGTTGGGTGCTGGAGGCCCCCGAGGAAGCCCTGTCGCAAGAGGCCCGCTTGCAGCGGCAGGACTTGCTGGCGTCGTATCCAGGGTTCGAGCCGCTATCGACGCAGGCCCGACAGATTCGCCAGCGGTTGGCTGAGCTGCCGCCGTTGTCCGAGGATCGCGACGAGTCCAGCGAGCAGGGAAAGCTGCTCGAGAAGCTTGCCGCCACGAGCTTGGCTCAGGAGGTCATTCTGCGGCAGATGTCGGTGGCCCGACTGCCCTGCGAGATGGCGTTCCCGCCGCGGCGGAAGGTCGAAGATGTGCAAAAGAGTCTGGGCGAGAATCGGGCCCTGCTGTCCTACTTCCAGACGAGTCAGCGGGTCTACGGCATTTTCATCAACCACGACGATCTGGCCGTCTGGGATGTCGGGCCGCCCAAGGCGGTGTTTGATCGCGTGCGGGGCATGCTGCGTGGCATGGGCCACTTTGAAGGCAATCGGAGTGTCCAGGCCAGTCACCTGGAGCGCGACGATTGGCAAAAGCCGGCCGGCGAACTCATGGCCGCATTGGCCCCCGCCGGGCGTTCGCTGTTGCCCGTCGACGAGCTGGTCATCGTGCCCGACGGTCCGCTGTGGTATTTGCCCTTCGAGGCCCTGCCCGCTCCGCGGAGCGATCCGCCCGAGCCGTTGATTACGCAAACGCAGATTCGCTACGCACCCACGGTGGGGCTGGCCGTGCCCGATGGACGCAAGCCCCCGCCGTTGCCCACGACACTGTTGACGGTCGGGCAGATGTTCTCCAAAGAGCCCAGCGGCCAGACGGCGAACACCGCCGAACGGCTCGGCCGCGAGCTGCCCGGCACCTTCACCGTGGGCCAGCAAAACCTGCCCGGCCCGGGAAGCCTGTTCGTCACGCTGTTTGATCGGATTGTGACCCTGCACGACTTGCAGACCCGCGATGGGGCCTTCGCCTTCAATCCGCTGGCGCCGGCGACCTCGCGGGGGAGCGACGATTCGCTCAGCCAGTGGATCACGCTGCCGCTGAGGGCGCCGCGGCAAGTCATATTGCCGGGCTTCCACACCGCGGCCGAAGACGCCTTGGAACAGGGGCCCAGCAACGCCGCTGGTCAAGAGATCTTCATCAATTCCATGGGCATGATGGCCGCCGGCACCCAGACCATCTGCCTGAGCCGCTGGCGGACCGGCGGGCAGGCCTCGCTGAACTTCGTGAACGAGTTTGTCCGCGAACTCGACCACGCGCCCCCCGCCGATGCCTTTCAGCGGGCGGTGTTCCTGGCCATGGATTCGCGGTTCGAGTCGGCTCAGGAGGGCCGCATTCAAGCGGGAGCCCGCGAAATGGAGCTTTCGGGCGATCACCCGTTCTTCTGGGCCAGCCTGATGCTGATTGATAGCGGGCGACCGCAGACCACCGAGGAGCCCGCCGAGGCGGATCCGGCGGCCAATCTCGAGGCCGAGAAGCGGCGGCAGTTGCTGGAGCAATTGCGTCGTCAGCGTAACGACAACCCCGCCGAGGCGCCATGACCGCGGCGTTGGTCGATACGCACGCCCACCTGGATCAGCACACCTTCGCCGACGACCTGGACGCGGTGCTCCGCCGCGCCCAGGCCGTGGGTGTGAAGGCCGTGTTGTCGATTGGCATCGACGCCCCCACCAGCCAGGCGGCCGTGACCTTGGCCGCCCGACACGCCAGGGTGTTTGCCGTTGTCGGCATCCAGCCCAACTACTGCCACGAGGCCGCCCCCGGCGACTGGGAGCTGATTCAGCAACTGGCCACCGCCAACAAAGTGGTGGCCATCGGCGAAACCGGCCTGGACCGCTACTGGGACCATTGCCCCTTCGACCTGCAACAGGACTTTTTCCACCGCCACATTGAGCTGGCCCGCCGCACGGGTCTACCCTTTGTGGTGCATTGCCGCGAGGCCGAAGCCGACGTCGTGAGCCTGCTGGAAGACGAGCACGCCCGCCACGGACGGCTGTCGGGGGTGATGCACTCGTTTGTGGGCGATCAGGCAACCGCTCAGCGGTGCCTGGCCCTGGGAATGGACATCAGCTTTGCCGGCATGGTGACCTATAAGAAGAACGACGACCTCCGCCAGGTCGCCGCCAGCATTCCGCTGGATCGGCTGTTGGTCGAGACCGACAGCCCCTACCTCTCGCCCGAACCGGTCCGCAAGATCCGGCGGAACGAACCGGCCCACGTGGCCCATACTGCCAAACGGCTGGCCGAGGCCCGCGGCGAATCGTTCGACCAACTGGCCCGGCAGACGACCGCCAATGCCCTGCGGTTGTTCCGTCTGCCGGACACCTTGCTGGCCGACTGAAACTCACTCGGCCTTGCCAAGATCGTTCATCAGCTTGATCCATCGCTCCCAGGCGGCCGAACGCCCGCGACGGTTGGCATCGTTGGCGTTGCCGGCTTCGCCGCTGCGCATGAAGCCGTGCCCGGCCGAATCGTAGACGACCGGCTCGAACGGCTTGCTCAGCTCGTCGGTCCGCATCTTGACCCGGGGGACCTGCCCGGTGATGCGGAAATCGTTGCCACCGTAGAAACCGTACACCGGCACCTTGAGCTGCCCCAAGACCTCGTTCTCGGGCGCCGAGCCATAGAACACAAACGCCGCGGCGATGGCAGGATTGTGTGTGGCGTAGCGGAAGCTTTGACCACCGCCCCAACAGAAACCCGCCACCGTGACCACATCGCTGGTGGCTTCGAGGCCCTTGGCATGCTTGACCGCCGCATCGAGGCCCGCGTTGACCCGTTCGGGCGTCAGCTTGTAGATGGCTTCACGGGCGGCGTCCGAATTGCGAAAGCTATCGGTTCCGCCGCCATCTGGGCCCATCCCACTGAGAAGGTCGGGGGCCACGGCCACAAAGCCGGCCTCGGCCACTTGGTCGGCCAGGCTCCGGGCCCACTCGTTGAGCCCGCGATTCTCGTGAATCACCACCACCGCGGGCACGGGGCGGTCGACCTCGGGAAAGACGACGAACGCCCGAACATCGCGGTCGCCGTCGGTCTTGAGGGTCACCCATTCGTGATGCCGAGGCGAGTTCTCCAGGCGATCGCCGGGCTCGGCGGCTGGGGGAATCGCGGCGTTGGCCGAAACGGCCAGACTGATAGCCAGCAGCGCACTGCCAGCCGCAACGTGCAAGGGGTTCATTCAGGAAGCTCCGCAAGCGGGGGTCCACGCCCACAAAGCCCCGAGTATTGGCCCGCCGCGGCCGTCTGGCAACGGTCGCGCGGCGGCCAAAGGTCGATTGTCAGGAGGCCTTCCGCCGGCCGAACACGTTCTTGAACTGCACGCCATCGGCCACCGGCTTGGGCATCTGGCTGTGCGGCCCTTGCAGGGGAATCGTATCGCCAGCCTCGTCGGCGGGGTCGCGCGGCGCGGTTTGGGCCTCGACCTGGGCACGATCCAAAATTTCTTGGGCCAGGGCCAGGTAATCGGTGGCCCCATGCGAAGTGGGAGCGTAATGCAGCAGGGCCTGGCCAAAGCTGGGGGCCTCGGCCACGCGGATGTTGCGGCGAATCCGTGTCTCGAAGACCTGGGCCTTGGACCAGGGCGTATCGGGACGGCGGGCCCGATCGAGAAAGTCGTACACGTCTTGGCTGATTTCGCCGGCCAGCTTGGTGCCGTGCTCGTACAGGCACAGCAACACGCCGCCCAGCTTGATTTTGGGATTGAGCCGCTTGCTGACCAGTTGGATGGTCTCCAGCAGCTTGCTCAAACCGTGCAGGGCCAGAAAGTGCGGCTGCAACGGAATGTAGACCTCGTCGCAGCAGGCCAAGGCGTTGATGGTTAGCACGCCCAGGCTGGGCGGGCAATCAATCAGCGTGTAGTCAAACTTGTTGGTGTCGACCTCCATCTGGTCGCGAAGAATCAGCTCGCGGCCCACCATGCCGGCCAGTTCCACCTCGGCAGCGGCCAGGTCGATATCGCTGCCCACCAGCCACAGGTTCTCGCCGACATTGCGGCGGACCTCCTCAAGCGTGGCCGTTCCCGTGAGTACGTTGTAGACGCTCAATTCGCCGGGCATGGGCGAGATGCCCAGGTGCAACGTGGCATGCGCCTGGGGATCCAGGTCCATGACACAGACCTTCTGATCGCAGGCGGCCAGCGAGGCGCCCAAATTGACCGTGGTCGACGTCTTACCGACGCCACCCTGTTGGTTGAGTACGGCGATAACGGGCACGGCGACCTCCCTGTCTCGGTGTCCCAAAATGCTGTCTTGTTGCCGTGAAAACGCTGCGGCGTGGAGGATTGTAGACGACCAGGGCGGCAGGCACCAAGAGCGGTTTCTGTAGCCTTGGGAGCCGCCCTGACGGCACCAACCCACCCGAATTACTGGATTGCGAGGGCACCTGTC
Organism: Planctomycetales bacterium; assembly: GCA_050486385.1. GTDB lineage: Bacteria > Planctomycetota > Planctomycetia > Pirellulales > Pb10988 > JBJHDE01. The sequence goes on from JBJHDE010000049.1 coordinate 11,165, forward strand.
CGAGCGGCCGCCGCGGTGCATACCCCCTCCGACGCAACACTTCAAACGTAATTCGTGCCACTGGTGGCTTGTCCACCAGTGTGTGGCTCAGTCGGACAGTGCCGACCATACAGCTCCTGTTCGAGGAGCTTTGCGGGCATCCGTCGAGACATAGCAAGCGTTGTCAAACACTGGTGGACAAGCCACCAGTGCCACAAGCCGTTGGCCCGCGACACAACGATCGAGCCGATCAGGCCAGCAACTCCCGGATCACCCGGGCGTGCTCGACGCCGGTCAGCCGCTGATCGAGCCCCTGGAACTTGACCGTGAACCGCTCGTGATCGAAGCCCAGCAGGTGCAACACCGTGGCGTGGAAGTCGCGGATGTGAATCGGGTCCTTGACGATGTTGTAAGAGAAATCGTCGGTTTCGCCGTAGATCGCGCCCCCTCGGCTGCCGCCGCCGGCCATCCACATGGTGAAGCAGCGCGGGTGATGGTCGCGGCCGTAGTTGGTCTTGGAAAGCCCGCCCTGGGAGTAGATCGTCCGCCCGAACTCGCCGCCCCAGATGACCAGCGTGTCTTCGAGCATGCCCCGCTGTTTCAGATCCTCAAGCAGGGCGTAGCAGGGCTGATCGACATCCTTGCACTGAGCCGGCATGCGTCCGCCGACATTGCTGTGATGGTCCCAATTGTTGTGATAAACCTGGATGAACCGCACGCCCCGCTCGGCCAGGCGACGGGCCATCAGGGCCGTGTTGGCAAAGCTGCCCGGCTTCTTCGCCTCCTCGCCATACAGCTTGAAGGTGTGTTTCGGTTCGGTGCTCAGGTCCGTCAGTTCTGGAACACTGGCCTGCATGCGGAAGGCCATTTCGTACTGCTGAATGCGGGTGCGGGTCTCGGGGTCGCCGAGGGCCTCAAGCTGCATCTCGTTGAGCTTGTTCAGCCCCTCGATCGAACGCTTCCGCAGCGCATCTGGCACGCCAGGGGGGTTGTTGATGTACAGAATCGGATCGCCGCTGCTGCGGAATGAGACGCCCGCGTGCTCGCCCGAGAGATAGCCCGCGCTCCACAGTCGGGCGCTGATCGCCTGTTCCTGTTCGCGGTTGGTCGGCGTGGCGACCAGCACCACGAAGGCGGGCAGGTTTTCGTTGTCGCTGCCCAACCCGTACGAGGCCCACGATCCCAGGCACGGGCGGCCCGTGACCTGGTTGCCGGTCTGCATGGCGGCGATGGCCGGTTCGTGATTGATTGCTTCGGTGTGCAGGCTCCGCATCCAGCAGATGCTGTCGGCCTTCTTGGCCAGGTTGGGCAGCAATTCGGCGTTCATCCACATGCCGCACTCGCCGGCCTGGTGGAATTTGTACTTGCTGGGGGCGACGGGAAAGCGGGCCTGACCACTGGTCATGGTCGTCAGACGCTGGCCCATGCGAATCGAGTCGGGCAGGTCCTTGTCGTACCACTCTTGCATGACCGGCTTGTAGTCGAACAGATCCATCTGGGAGGGGCCGCCCACCATGTGCAGGTAGATCACACGTTTGGCTCGGGGCGGAAAGTGCGGGCCCATCGGCTGATGCCCGCCCGCCGATTGCTGGTCGCCCCGGACCAGGGTTTCACCCAGCAGCGACATGAGCGCGGCTCCGCCCAGCAGGTTGCGTCCACTGGTGAAGAATTGCCGGCGACTTGAGAGCGTGTTCATGGTTCAACCTTCTGGGGTGTGGGCCTCGGCACGATGGCCTACAAGTTGGGTCATTTATTGAGGACTTCGTCGAGGTTCATCACCTGATTGCACACCAGCGTCCAGGTGGCAAGCTGTTCTGGGGCGATCGACTCGGCGGGCTTGGACTCGCCCACGGCAATCAGGGCCTTGGCGTCGTCGGGTTCCGACTCATAGTGCTTGGCGAACTCTTCTTTGTCGGCCAGCAGAATCGCTTGCTCCTCCTTGAGGAACGAACGCCCCAGCACCCGCCGCGCGATGAAATCCAGCACCTTGGTGTCGTCCTCGCCGCCCTCGGCAATGGCCTTCTCCGCCAGATAGCGCGCGGCCTCGACGAATTGCGGATCGTTCAGTGTGACCAGCGCTTGCAGCGGTGTGTTGGTCCGCTCGCGTCGCACGGTGCAGACCTCGCGCGCCGGGGCATTGAATGCCTCCAGGTTCGGCGGCGGGGCCATCCGTTTCCAAAAGCTGTACATCGACCGCCGATACAGGTTCTCGCCTTGATCTTGCTTATAGTCGCGTGTGTTCCCACCGGGCAGGCCGACGATATTCCAGATGTCGCTCGGCTGGTAGGGCTTGACCGGGGCGCCATACATCTTTGTCGAAAGCAAGCCACTGACCGCCAAGGCGTGGTCGCGGACCATCTCGGCATCCATGCGGAAACGCGGGCCGCGCGACAACAGGGCGTTGTCGGGGTCCTTCTCCAGCTTCTCTTCCGTGGCCAGGGCCGCCTGCCGATAGGTTGCGCTGGTCAGCATCAACTTGAAGAACTGCTTCACGTCCCAGCCGCTCTCGCGGAATTCCACCGCCAGCCAGTCCAGCAGTTCGGGGTGCGATGGCAGGGCCCCCATCACGCCGAAGTCCTCGCTCGTGACCACCAGCCCCGTGCCAAACGCCTGCTGCCAAAAGCGATTGACAGTCACCCGCGCGGTCAGCGGATTGGCCGGATCGACCACCCACTGGGCTAACCCCAGGCGATTGGCCGGCGCGCCGTCGGGCACCGCGTGCAAGGCCGCCGGCGGGGCGGCCGGAACCTGTTCGCCCAGCTTGTCGTACTCGCCGCGGATCAGGACGTGGGCCATCGCCTGGGAGTTGGGCTTCTCCTGTTGAATGTGCGTGATCGCCCCCCGCGCGCGAATGGCCTCCCGCTCGGCTGTCAGGTCGGTCACCCGTTGGGCAAGCTCCGAAAACTCGACGTCGACGGTTGCCAGGAAATAGTCGAGCAAAGCCGCCTCTTGCTCCGGAGTCCGCTTGTCGGCCGCGATGCTCAGCATCGCCTTCAGCGCGTCGCTGCCGGCCAGCGCCTGGGCCTCTTCGGGCAACAGCAATCGGCCATAGAGCCGCACGTCCTGCACCGCGCCGCCGTCAAACACCTGCGTGTGGCTCCGCTGCCCAACCCGTAGTGGCGTGGTGGTGCGGATGTCGGCATCCGGCTTGAGGCTGTCGCGTTCGGTCGTCAACTTCTGCGGCTCGCCATCGACATAAATCGCAACGCCCGACGGCTTGCCCGATCCATCGTAGGTGGCCAGCACATGCTGCCACTGCCCTGGCTTAAGGACCGGACCGGTGACCATCTTGAGGCCGTTGTCGGGCCAGGTGTCGATGATGTGCATCGCAACACCGCGACCGTTCTGCCACAAGTCCCAGCCGCGATAATTGCCTTGTTCGTCCATGCGGGCGATGATGCCGCCGTTGGCATTCGCCTTCCCGGCCTTGATCCACGCGGCCACGCTGAACTTCTGATCGCGGGCAAAGTCGCCCAGGTCACCCAGCTCGAAGGTGCCGCCCCGCCTCATCACCGGCGCGGGGCCGAGTTTTCCGTCGGGCGACCAGGACACCTCGCCGGTGGCCGAGACGGCCGACGACGTTTCAAGCAGGCTGCGGACCTCGTTGCCGGCACCTTCATTCAACGGCAGGTGGACGATCAACGCCTCGTCGCTGACTCCCCCTTCCAATGCTTCCGGCTTGGCCTCGGCCAGCCACTGTTCAAACGCCGGTTTGGCTTGCTTGCGTCGCTCGTGGCGTCGGACCTTGGCCTCGGCGATCTCCGTTTCAATCACGTCCCAACGCGGTCGGTCGGTCTCCAGTGGCACCATGAGCGTCGCGCTGCGGCCATCCTTGACGTTGCCGTCCTTGGCGGGCTGGGTGGTGTTGCGAAAGTAGGCCGCCAGCGAGTAGTGGTCCTCGATCGAGATAGGATCGAACTTGTGATCGTGGCACTGCGCGCAGTTGGTCGTGAGCCCCAGGTAAACCCAACCAAACGTCTGCACGCGATCGGCCGCGTACAGGGCCAGGTTCTCCTCGTCGATCGTGCCGCCTTCGTTGGTGGTCATGTTGCATCGCTGAAACCCGGTGGCGATGAGCTGATCGTCCGTCGGTTCAGGCAGCAGGTCGCCGGCCAGTTGTTCAATGGTGAACTGATCGTAGGGCTGGTTCGCGTTGAAGGCGCGAATCACCCAGTCGCGATAGGGCCACATCTCGCGGTAATTGTCAAAGTGCATGCCGTGCGTGTCGCCGTAGCGGGCGGCGTCCAGCCAGTAGCGGGCCCGGTGTTCGCCCCAGGCGGGCAACTCCATGAGCCGGTCGATCCAGGCCTCCAAAGCGGTGTCCCCACGGTCGGCGTAGTCCGCCACAAACGCATCGGTGTCTTCGGGCTGCGGCGGAAGGCCGGTCACATCCAGATGGACTCGGCGAAACAGCGTCCGCGGGTCGGCTTCCGGGGCGGGCTGCAAGCCCTGAGCCTCAAGCCTGGCCAGCACAAAGTGGTCGATCGGATTCTTCGCCCAGTTCTCGGTGGTCGTCGTCGGCAATTCGTGCCGCTCGGGCGCGACGAACGCCCAATGCGGCTGGTACTCGGCCCCGCTGGCGATCCACCGGCGGAGAATCTCCCGTTCGGCCTCGGAGAGCTGCTTCCGCGAAGCGACCGGCGGCATGATCAGATCGGGATCCTCGGAGAAAATTCGCTCCAGCATCCCACTGTTTTCCGGCTCGCCCGGAACAATCGCGCCCACCTCGATGGCCGCCTCGCGGAGGTCCAGCCGCAGGTCGGCCTCGCGGGCGGCGCTATCCACCCCGTGACAGGCGAAGCAGTTTTCCGCGAGGATCGGGCGAATATCATGGTTGTACGAAAGCGGCGTTTCCCCCTCGGCACGGGCCGGGACGAAGGAACCAGCCAGCAGCACACACCACGCCGCAACGAACGCAACGAGCAGCTTCTTCGGACGGGGCATTACGACGG
>JBJHDE010000050.1:0-10398 GCA_050486385.1 Planctomycetales bacterium
CGCCCGAGTACAGCAGATCCAGATCGCCGTCGCCGTTGTAATCGCCCCAGGCGACAGACGAATAGCGAACCCCTTCGAATTCACCCTGAAAGACCTCGGTAAACGTCCCGTCCCCGTTGTTCTGCCAGAGTTCGGCCACCGGCCCCGAAGGGGTATGTCCGGTGATGAACACGTCGAGCAGGCCGTTGTTGTTGTAGTCGCCCCAGGCGCTGGCCCCGAAATCCGTGGGCGTGAAGATTGCGCCGCTGTCGGTGAAGGCCAGCATTTGCCGGGGCTCCAGCGACTCGAGCTGCAAGCTGCAAGCGCGAGGCCGAGCGGCACGCCGCCGACGCGATTTCCAGGAGTCCAGCAGGCGGGCGGCGAGACCGGAGGATGGATTGGCCATGCACTTGGGATTGTCTTGAGGGGGGGTAGGTGAACCAAGCCAAGTCGACGAACAAAGGACGACTCGAGCAAGGCTCGCGACACCCCCCTCCTGTAAAGGGAGGCGGTGCAGGTGCTTTCTGGAAAGACCACAAAAGACTATCGTTCCCTCGGCCGGCAATGTCCACTCCCCTCCATGAAGAAACTTGCCTAGCCGGAACAGCTTCTTACTGGCCCCCGCCCTAACCGCTGGACACCGTACAGTCTTGCCGATTGCCCCTGCCCCCCGGACCAGCACCACATGACCGAACCGCAATCCCGGCTCGGAGAAGCGACGCCCAGTTCGTCTGGGGGAGCAGCCCCTGGGCTCCAGATGATCAGCAGCCGCGGGTTCACCGGCTGGCTGGCGGAACTCAACATCAGTCTGGCGGCCAGCACCTACCAGGCCGGAGCCGTGTTGCTGCTGGGAGTCAAGCCGGATGGTTCGCTGGCCCTGTATGTCTCGGCCTTCGACCGGGCGATGGGTCTCTGGAGCGATGGCCAGTCCCTTTGGCTGGGGACGTTACTTGGGCTGTGGCATCTGGAAAATCTGTTGCCAGCAGGCGCCGAACGTGATGGCTACGACCGCTGCTACGTGCCCCGACGTCAGTTTGTCACCGGCGATGTGGACCCTCATGACTTGGCGGTCGACTCCGAGGGTCGGCCAGTGTTCGTCAACACGCGATTCAACTGCCTGGCGACCGTCGACGAGCAGTGCAGCTTCCGGCCGCTGTGGCAGCCCTCGTTCATCAGCCAGATGGTCCCCGAAGACCGCTGCCATCTCAACGGGCTGGCATTGGCCGATGGCCGACCGCGCTACTGCACGCTGGTCGCCGAAAGCGACGTGGCCGATGGCTGGCGGAATCGCCGGGCCGATGGCGGACTGCTCATCGACATCGAGACCGATACCGTCCTGGCCGACGGGCTGGCGATGCCCCACTCGCCCCGCGTCCAGGGCGACCGCATCTGGTTGCTGGAGGCCGGCACGGGGTCTCTGGGTTGGGTGCCCCGCTCCGGAGGGAGTTTCGAGCGGACAACCTTTCTCCCCGGCTTTGCCCGCGGGCTGGCCCTCATTGGCGGCTACGCGGTGGTGGGGCTCAGCAAACCTCGGCGCGAGCACGCCTTTCTCGAACTGCCCCTGCAAGAAGAATTGAACGCCCGCAAAGCCGAACCCTGGTGTGGCCTGCAGGTCATCGATTTGGCCTCGGGCCATGTTGCCCATTGGCTGCGGTTTGAGGGTGTGGTGCAAGAACTGTTTGAAGTCGTCACCCTGCCTGGCGTCCGCCGGGCCCAGGCGATGAGCCTGCATACGCCGAACCTGCATGAATACTTCACCCTGCCGGCCGGCGAGCAGACTCGGCAGAGCTGGATTCCGCCGATGGTGCGGCGTCCCAGTCAGGGCTGACCGCGGCGGAAGGGGCCCTCATAGACCAAGTTCCGCCTTGGGCGGATGGGGGTGAGTGGTGGGATCGACCGGCGGGCCTTGGCCGGCGAACTTGAGCTTGAGCCGGCGGGCGACGTTGGGGGGCACAAACTCGGCCAGCTCCTGATCGCCCCCCAGCAGGGCAATCTGCTTGATGAGACTGCTTGAGATGTGGGCAAACTCTTCGCCGGCCATCAGAAAGACGGTCTCGATCTCGGGGTCGAGCTTGCGGTTGGCGTAGCTCATGGTGAACTCGGCTTCCATATCGCTGAGACTCCGCACCCCGCGGAGAATCAGTCGCGCGCCGCACCGCCGCACAAAATGCACGGCCAACCCCCGAAAGCTTTCGACCGTGACATTCTGCAAAGGCTCGACGACCTCGCGAATCAGTGCAATCCGTTCGTGCGGTTCAAACAGCGGATCCTTCTGCGGATTGAGGCCCACCCCCACGACCAGCCGATCAACCAACTGGCTGCCGCGCTCGATGACATTGAGGTGTCCCCAAGTGATTGGGTCGAAACTTCCGGTGTAAACGGCAACTCGTGGGACACTTGGACTCATTGTTGCAATCCTGCGAAATCGGCCAATCGATCCAGCCGCGCGAGGGGTGGGGCCAAGCTGGCGTTCGTCGCGCCGAGGAACCGGCATAGCCGGACCACCCGTGCGAAGATAGGGCCTTTAGAAGGGATGTTCTTCGTGGTTCACCCCTTCCGCGAAGACCCATCTTGACTACACTAGCGGCCACACCAAGCCCGGGGCAACGGGTAGCGACTCTCTGGAGACGACATGGGAAAGGGTCTGTCGATCACCGGATTGGTTATCGCCATCATCCTGCTGCTGCTGTTCGGGCTCGACCTGGCGACGGGGATTCCCTTCGGTCGTCCTAGTCTGCTGCTTGATATTGGCTTTGTCATTTGCGCGGGCCTGCTGATCTACATGGCCTGGAGCACCTACCGCGAGCAGAAGTAGCGGTCGCCTTCACGCACTTTTCATTCTAAGCCAAGCTGCTCGAGCCGCCGGTACAACTTGGGCCGGGTCATGCTCAACAGCTCGGCCGCCCGGCTTTTGTTGCCCTCGGCCAATTCCATCGCCCGACGAATCAACTGCCGCTCGATCCGCTCGAGCAGGGCCTCCAGGTGGATCGTCTCGGGGGGAGTCGGCCGGTACAACGCCGCTTGCTGGGCGTGATGCACCGGCCGCGGCAAATCGATCGCCCGAATCAATGGCCCCGGGCTGGTGGTGTGGGCCTCGCTGAGGATCGCCACCAGCTCTTGCAAATCGCCCGGCCAGGGATAAGCCACCAGCAGGTCCATCGCCTCGGGGGTGCAACCGGCCAACTGCTTCCGGCCACGGGCGTTCCGCTCTTCGATGACCGCCTGAACCACCAGGGGCAGGTCTTCGGGCCGATCGACCAGCGGCGGAATGTGGATGGCCACCGTGCTGGTGCGGGCGACAAATTGCTCGCTGGGTCCGCGATCCTCGGGCCAGTTGTCGGGCGTCAAGGCCGCCGAGCACACCAGCCGCCAGCGTCCTGGTTGGGCGTCCAGCAGCCGGAGCACCTCGACTTCGACCTCCGGCGGAAGCTGGTCGACTTCCTCAATCAGCAGGGTGCCGATCCCCGACTCGTCGCCACGAAGCTGCCCCAGATGCACGGCTTGCTCGAACATCTCGACCGATAGCAGCGCGGCATCCAGGGGCACCAACGGACCCAGCGGCCGACCCTGCCCCCGAGCGAAATAGTGGATGGCCCGGGCCACCATTTCTCGGCCGCTGCCCTCGTGACCCACAATCAGCACGGTGCAGGCGGTCTGGCCGGCCACGCGAATCTGCTCGCGGACCCGTTGGATCTCGGGGCTGTGACCGACCAGCCGGTCCACGTGTGAACGCCCGGCCATGAGCTGTTGGTAGCGCCGCAGGTGCTCGTGCAGGGCCTGGGCCTCGCGGGGGGAGTCGTCCTGGTCGACCGCGCCGGGTGGCTCGGCGGTGCGATCAATGTGGACCACGCCCAACAGGGCCGCCGATTCGCCGGGGGTCTCAAGCCGCAAATACTCGGCCGGGACGCGTCGCGGGGGATCGCCCCACAGCAGCACGCCCTGGCGGCTGGCGCCACGCAGGACCTCGGGCGGCGGGCACAGGGCGGCCGCCGCGCGATCAGGACCGACCAACTCGGCGGAGGACTGAAAGCGACTGGAGCGGCCCAGCAGGACCTCGCCCGAGACGCCCAACCACGCGGCGCAGGCATCGTTGACAAAGGCGATGGTCTGGTCTTCGTCAATGGCGTAGGCCGGCAGTTCGCACTGCCGAAACACCTTGGCCAAGGCCGCCGCCGGATAGCGTGTTCGGGCCACGATCGGGGGACTCACGGGACGGGGGATCGGCACTGCCCGGCGAGTCTACCAAGTGTGTCGCCGGAAAGAATCGCCACCCGGGCCCGCGTTTTTTTCGATCCCGGGGCAACGGCTCAATGGCATGTCGACGTCCATCGGAATGGCCGGCTTGGAAACACACGGGGGGACAAGCCACTCGTGGCACCACGGCCGGTGTGCCACGGCTTGCCTGCTGGCAAGCCGTGCCGGAAACGGTTCACGTTGCCTGGAATGGTTGCTTGGACTCGGCTGCTGAACGTCTTTCGGCCTACCGCACTGCTTGCCAGCAAGCAGTGGCACACTTTTTGGTGAAGCAAGGGCATCCGTGCGTTTCGACTTGACTGCTGAAGGTTTGTCGGCCTATCGCACTGCTTGCGAGCAAGCAGTGGCACAGGTTTTGGTGAAGCCAGGGCTCCGGTGGGCTTCGATTCGGCTGCTGAACGTCTTTCGGCCTACCGCACTGCTTGCGAGCAAGCAGTGGCACACTTTTTGATTAGGCACACATTTTGGCGAAGGAAGGGCTCCCGTGCGCAATGCAAACGGCCCCGCACGCGCCGAAAATACTGGCGGTGCGGGGCCGGGAGGATCGTGCCCTCGACGGGCGATTACTCTTCAGGTGGCGTGATGCGGGCTTCTTCGGCCCAGCCGCGGAGCTTCCGCAGGGCCCGGGCCTCGATCTGCCGCACCCGCTCTTTGCTGACACCGAGTTGGCGGCCCAGCTCGGCCAGCGTGATCGATCCATCATCGGATCCCAAACCAAACCGAGCGTGGATGATCGCTCGCTCGCGATCGTCCAGGCGTTCGACGATGCCCTGCATCGACTCGGCCAATTGCTTTTGATCTTGCAGTTCGCCCTCCACCGGCACGGTGTCGTCCGGCGTGAGATCGAACAGGTTCTCGTCGCCACTGACAAACCGCGACTGTCGCTGACGCTGGTTGCCCATCGATCGGTAGAACAGCCGCTTGATAGCCCAAGTGGCGTAGGTGCTAAAGCGGAAACCTCGCGAGAAGTCGAACTTTTCCACCGCCCGCATCAGGGCCACGTTGCCATCGCTGATCAGGTCGTCGAAGCTGAGGTCGCTGTCGAGGTACTGCTTGGCGATTGAGACGACCAGCCGCAGGTTGGCCCGCACGATTTGGTCGCGGGTGGCCTGGGCTTCCAACAGCAGTTGCTCGACCTCGTTGATGAGGCTCTCGCAGGGGCTGTCGGGATGGATCTGCCGACGCAGCAGGTCGGCCTGATGCTTGAGGTAGTTCATTTTGCGGAACATGGCCGCTTCTTGCTCGGGCTCCAGCAGCGGCACGTCGTACAGGGCCGCCAAGTAGCCCGACGCCCCGGCCGGGGGTCGGCTCCGCTTTTTGCTCGAGGTCGCCTCGGGCACGTCGGTGCGAAACCGCTCGGCCTCGGCCTCGGCGAAACTCTCGTGCGTGATGTAGTCGATCTCCAGGTCGACCAGCTCGCGAGCCCGTCGACGCAGATCCTCGACATCGCCCGACCGACGCCCGCTCAGCGCGCGCCCTGGGCATTTGGTCGCGGCGGCCCCACGGCAGGTGGCCTTGCGGGGCTTTCCGCGACTTGATTGGTTTTCCTGATTGTTTGGGCTCTCCGACTCTGGTCGGAGCGCCACGCCGGCCCGCCGCGCACCGCGGCAATGATTGTGTGCTGCGACCATGGTCTGCTCACCCCTTCCAAGAACTCTTGCCAATGCTTCCAACTCTCCCCACTTCTCAGGGATTTCCGTTCACTTACTCTTCAAAAGACGAAACTCATGGGCCTTCGGTTCGTTTCCTTCCGATTGACCCCCATTGAGTGGCCCCAACGCCCCAATCTGACCTGCTATTCGTCAGGCATGCGGGGATATTCGTCGGGACGTTCCACTTGGACGCCCACGCCCGGCGATTTCTTACCCGCAAAACGAGCAAAGCCTAGGGCGAATTTGTGCGGACGAACGCACGGCGCAGCGATCCGCTCCAAGCACCCGACTCGAATTCCTTTGAGGGGCCTTGGCGAAAGAGACAAGATGTGCCTTCAGCAAGGTAGAAACGAACTCCGGCCAGAACCGGATCAAGAAATCCGGCAAGATTTCGGATCGCGCGGCAAAAAACCCGCAAGACCAAGTGCTTAATCGACTTAGGCGGGTTGAGATCCGCCGCGATTCGCGGTGGGGGTGCTGGCAGGGTGCGAATCGGCAGGGCATCCACCGTCTTGCGACCGAAGGCCACGAACGACGGTGGCGTCGGTCGAGTGGCCGCCCGTTAAGACGCCTCCACCCGGATGTGCTCGATGTCGTGCTCGATGAGCCAAGCCAGCCAGCGTTCGTGATCGTCGGAGAGTTCGATTTCGGTCTTGTTTTGGCTGTCGAGGGGGCTGACGACCTCGATCACCAGGTCGTCAGCCCAGCGGAGGGCCTCTTCGCGACGAATCCAGTATTCGCCCATGCCCAACTTCCCCGGCGATCCGTGTTGGCCAGGGACCGTCATAAAGAAGCCAATCTCGGTGCGAAACCGCGCCGGCATGGTCAACGGGGGGACGTCATCGCGATCCACCGCACGCACGGTCACGTTCATGGTCGAGTTCCGGCGGGCGAGGGGGCACCGTTGGCCACGGGTCAGAAGAAACCGCTTCGCTCAGGGTTGGGCCAAGGTCACGGCCCCCCGACAGGCCGGGCCCACCAGCGTGGCGTACTTAGCCAGCACGCCGGTCGTGTAGCGGGGGGCAATCGGTTGAAAAGCCGCCCGCCGCTTGGCAAGTTCCTGTTCAGAGACTTCCAGGGTCATGGTGCCGGCCTCGGCATCGACACTGATCAAGTCGCCGTTTTCCACCAGACCGATGGGGCCACCCACATAGGCCTCGGGGCCAATATGGCCAATCATCAGCCCGCGGGTCGCCCCGCTGAAGCGGCCGTCGGTCATCAGGCACACATCGTAGCCCAGTCCCTGGCCGACAATGGCGGCGGTCACGGCCAACATCTCCCGCATCCCGGGTCCGCCCTTGGGCCCCTCGTAGCGGATGATCACGCAATCGCCCTTTTCAATCTGCCGGTGCATCACGGCGTTGAAGCACTCTTCTTCGCTATTGTACACCTTGGCCGGGCCGCGATGCTGATTCTTCTGGATGCCGGTCGTCTTGATGATCCCGCCCTCGGGGGCCAGGTTGCCCCGCATGACCACGTAACCGCCATGCGACGACAGGGCCTTTTCGACCGGCACCACCACGTCTTGATCGGGCGGCAACACGACGTCTTTTAGATTCTCGGCCATGGTCTTGCCGGTGACCGTCAGGCAATCGCCATGCAGCAAGCCGGCATCGAGCAGCACCTTGAGGATCACCGGAATGCCGCCCACATTGCCCACGTCGACCGCCGTGTAGCGCCCGCCCGGCTTGAGGTCGGCGATGGTCGGGGTCTTGCGGCTGACCCGGTCGATGTCGTCCAAAGACAGCTCGATGCCGCACTCGAAGGCAATCGCCGGCAGGTGCAAGGCGATATTCGTGCTGCCACCGGTGGCCGCGGCAATGGCAATGGCGTTCTCGAACGCTTGCTTGGTGAGAATCGTTCGCGGGCGAATGTCCTCGTCCAGCAGCCGACACACGGCTTGGCCGCTGGCCTCGGCGAAGGCATCGCGGGCCACATCGTCGGCCGGCAACGAGCCGCTTCCCGGCAAGGCCATGCCCAGGGCCTCGGCCACGCAGGCCATGGTGTTGGCCGTAAACTGACCGCCGCACGATCCGCCACCCGGACACGCCGCGCTTTCGATCTCGTGCAGATCTTCGTCGCTCATATCGCCCCGGGCGTGGGCCCCGACGGCCTCGAACACGTCTTGAATCGTGATGTCGCGACCCCGGAACCGACCGGGAAGGATCGTTCCGCCGTACATGAACACCGCTGGCAGGTTGAGCCGGGCCATGACCATCAGCATGCCCGGCAGGCTCTTGTCGCAACCGGCCAGGCCCACCAGGGCATCGTAGCAATGGGCGTTCATCATCAGCTCGACACTGTCGGCGATGACCTCGCGGCTGACCAGCGAGCTTTTCATGCCCTCGTGGCCCATGGCGATGCCATCGCTGACGCTGATGGTCGTGAACTCACGCGGGGTGCAGCCCCCGGCGGACACACCGCTTTTGGCCGCTTGGGCCTGCCGATTGAGCGTGATATTGCAGGGCGTGGCCTCGTTCCACGTGCTGGCCACCCCCACCAGCGGCCGGGCGATGTCGGCATCGCCCAGACCCATCGCCCGCAAATAGGCGCGGGCGGGAGCACGATTGGGACCCTCGGTGACTTGCTGGCTACGGATCTTCTTCATCGCTGGCGCATGAGGCAGGAGAAAGCGACACTCGGGCGGCGGACGGATCCCCGCTTCAGGTGGAACAGCCGGCGTCGCGGTCAAGCGGCCAGATTACTCGTCCGAGCGAAATCTGACCAGCGGCAACAGGGTCGGGGCGCGCGAAGGGGGGCGGCCGAACGGTTTGGGCCGTGGACTGTCTCCACCCGTCCACCTGGCGGTGCTACAGTCAAAGGGTTGCGAATCCTTCCACTCATCCGCTTGGTTTGCCCATGATCCGCTGCTTGATTGCGTCGCTGCTGTTGGTGACCGCCCCCCTGGCTGGTTTGTCCTCCGCCGACGAGGGCGCGAAGCCCAACATCCTGTTTCTGTTTGCCGACGATCAAAGCTACGAGGCCATCGGGGCCCTGGGCCTGACCGACATCGAGACGCCTCATCTCGACCGCTTGGTGAAACAGGGCACGAATTTCACGCGGGCCTACAACATGGGCTCCTGGAGTGGCGCGGTGTGCGTGGCCAGCCGGATGATGCTGATCTCGGGCCGCAACCTGTGGCGGGCCCATGCCGCCTACCGGAACACCGATCAACTCCGTCAGGCGGGCACTCTCTGGCCGCAGCGGCTGGCCCAGGCCGGCTACCAGACCTACTTCACCGGCAAGTGGCACATCCGCACGAATGCCGCTGAGGCCTTCCAGACCGCGCGGCATGTCCGCCCCGGAATGCCGGGCACGGTGAACGCCGCCTACAACCGCCCGCTGGCCGATCAGCCGGATGCTTGGAGCCCCTCGGATCGGAGCATTGGCGGCTTCTGGGCCGGTGGCAAGCACTGGAGCGAAGTCACCGGCGACGACGGCGTCGAGTTCCTCAACCACGCCAAAGACAGCGACAAACCGTTCTTCCTGTACGTGGCCTTCAACGCCCCGCACGACCCGCGGCAGAGCCCCCAGGAATACATCGACCGCTATCCCCTGGACCGGATCGAGGTCCCCAGCACCTTTTTGCCCGAGTACCCCTACAAGAACGAAATCGGCTGTAGCCCCAAGCTCCGCGACGAGAAGCTGGCCCCCTTCCCGCGGACCGAGCACGCCGTGAAGGTCCACCGTCAGGAATACTATGCGATCATCACGCACATGGACGCCCAGATCGGCCGGATTCTCGACACCCTGGAAGAAAACGGGCAGGCCGACAATACGCTGATCGTGTTCACCGCCGACCACGGGCTGGCCGTCGGGCATCATGGGTTGTTCGGCAAGCAGAATATGTACGAGCACAGCCTGCGGGTGCCCTTCCTGGTCGCCGGGCCCAACATCCCCCAAGGCAAGTCGATTGACGCCCCGATCTACCTGCAAGATGTGGTCCCCACCACGCTTGAGTGGGCCGGGGCCGAAGTCCCCGAAGACATCGACTTCCACAGCCTCGTGCCCCTGCTCAGCGGCGAACGCACCGAGAGTTACTATCCCGACATCTACGGGGCTTACCTGCAGCTTCAGCGGGCGGTGATCCACGACGACTGGAAATTGATCGTCTATCCTCAGGCCCAGGTCGCCCGGCTGTACAACCTCAAGGATGATCCCTACGAGACCCGCGATCTGGCCGGCG
Source organism: Planctomycetales bacterium (assembly GCA_050486385.1). Lineage (GTDB taxonomy): Bacteria > Planctomycetota > Planctomycetia > Pirellulales > Pb10988 > JBJHDE01. Next base: position 10,072 of record JBJHDE010000050.1, read on the forward strand.
ATCCCGAACACGCTACTCGTAAGGCCGAGTTGTTCGAGCGACTCAAGGCCCTGCAACGGGACTTGGGCGACGAGTTGACCTTGGACGCGCTGCCCAACTGACCGCCGCTAGGGACCTGCGACCTTGAACGCCCACGATGCCACCCAGCCGCCACCGCGACGTCGGGCCACGCCACCGGTGTTTTGGTGGACCGGCTGGGCGCCGTTGGTGGTGCTGCCGACCGTGGCGTGGTTTGCCGTGCCCCCAGCCGCGCCAGCTTGGGTGGTGATGTGGGCCTTGGCCTTTGCGATTTACGCCGGATGCAAGTGGCTCACCTGGCGGCGAAGC
>JBJHDE010000050.1:10408-16084 GCA_050486385.1 Planctomycetales bacterium
GCGAAGCCCCGTCCCCGACGCGCCCGCCTGGCGGCACGCGGCCTATTTGCTGGCCTGGCCGGGCATGGACGCCCGGCGGTTTCTCACGCCATCGCTAGAACCGCCACCGCCGCCGCCCTCGCTGAGTGAGCGGATTCGCTACGGTATCTTGACGGCCGTGCTGATCGGCCTGGCGGTGAAACTGCGATTGTGGGAACCCCTGCTCTTGTTGCCCGAAGAACCCGGCAAAGCTCGCAAAACGCCGCGGATGCGCGAATGGCTGTTTGCCACCTTCAAGCTGCTGTTGGGCGTGGCGGTGGTGTTCGGCGCCACGCGGGCGGTGCCCAGCGATCAGCCCTATCTGCTGGGCTGGGTGGGCATGATCGGGTTGATGTTCGTCCTGCACTTCGGCCTGTTTCATGGGCTGTCGTGCGTGTGGCGGTCGCTGGGCGTGGCGGCCGTGCCGATTATGAACTGGCCGATTGCCTCGCAGGGACTCAACGAGTTTTGGGGCCGCCGCTGGAACCTGGCCTTCCGCGACCTGAGCCATCGCTTCCTGTTCCGCCCGGCGACACGCGTGTTTGGCGCGACCACCGCACTGCTGCTGACCTTCCTGGCCAGCGGTGTGGTCCACGATGTCGTCATCTCGCTGCCGGCCGGTGGCGGCTACGGCGGGCCAACGCTGTACTTTGAGATTCAGGGATGGGGGATGCTGGTGTAACGCAGCAGTCTGGGCCAACATCTGGGCCTGGGCCGGGGGGTCAACGGCTGGCTGTTTGCCGCGTTTGTGTTGCTGGCCCCGGTGGGCCTGCTGCTGCACCCGCCATTTGTCAGCGGCGTCATCGCGCCCTTCATTCAAACGATCACCATGACAACCGGATGAGCCAGGTTCCGTTGGACCCGCCAACCGGTCATTGCCCCGCACAGGTGCCCAAGCCCATGGAACACGCGACGCTTGCCTGGTGGATTTTCGCGGCGGGTATCGGTCAGTTGGGCGTGTTGGTGGCCTCGGCCCTGGTGCCCTTTCAGTTGAATTGGAAGACCCAGCTTGCCGGGTTGCCACCGCTGTTGCGGCAGATGTTTTGGGTCTACGGCGGCTACGTGGTCCTGTCGATTGTGGCTCTGGGTCTGCTGTGCGTTTTCAATGCCACCGAGTTGGCGGCGGGCAGTCCGTTGGCCCGCGGTGTCTGCCTGTACGCCGCGGCGTTCTGGGGCATCCGCCTGGGCTTGCAAGGCGTGTTCGATGCCAAACCCTTTCTCACCCGCTGGTGGCTGACGGCCGGCTACCATGCGCTGACATTGGTCTTCGTGGCCCTGACCGCAATTCTGGGCTACGCGGCGATCCGCTAAGCGAATGCCACCCCTGGAGAATCTTACCACCCCTCCGGCGAGGACTGGTCGGGACACAATCTCGCGGCGGGCGAAGTTCTTTTTCGGCCAAGCCTTGCCATAGACGGGGGAGAGCCGAATGATGCATCGACCCGGGGGCTGCGACCGATCGTTCCCCCCGGATTGACGGAACGTGGTTGTGCCAAGTAGGGCTCGAATTCACGTCAGCGGCTTTCCCCCCGACTCTGGCAGGATCCACAATGAATGCAACCACAACCGAGGGCCCCACGGGCCCAATGCCCGGCCCTGGCCGCACACCCATGTCGGTGGTCCGTGCCGCATGGCATTGGTTCGTGGGTCTGGGCATCCTGCTGATTGTCATGGGCCTCATCGCCCTGGCGTTGCCCCTGGTGGGCGCGGCGACAGCGCTGTTTCTGGTGGCGTTCCCCATCATCGTGGCGGGTGCCGCCAACGTGGCCCACGCCTTCTCGACCCGCGACTGGTCAGGGTTTTGGGGCGACTTGGCCGTGGGCGCCGTCTACCTGTTGGGTGGCGTGCTCCTGTTGGCCAACCCTTATATTGGCATCGCCGGAATCGCCCTGGTGCTGGGCATCTACTTCCTGGTCGTTGGCGTCGCCCGCATGGTTCTGGCCTTTCAGGTGGCCGGCAGTCCCGGATGGGGTTGGATGCTGGCCAGCGGCGTCGTCGCGGTCATGCTGGGGGCAATCGTCTTGGCCAACTGGCCGGGCGATGCGGTTTGGGTGCTATCGGTTCTGATCGGCGTGGACCTGATTTTCAGCGGCACCAGCGTGCTGATGCTGGCGATGATGGCCAAGAATGCCGCCGACGACTTCCGCGAGCGAGCCGAGCACCGTTGATCCTGGTTCAGGTGAAGCCCCCCCGCGACCAACGCTTCGCCCAACGGGGGAGGCAATTGACCGCGACGAGTCTCAACCACTACACCACACTCCTGGGTCGGGCCCCGCATGGGCCGTTGGCCACCGCTTGATCCCCCTGTTAGGAGAAACAGTCATGGCGTATGAGTTGCCGAATCTTCCTTATGCCTACGACGCGCTGGAGCCGCATATCGACGCCCAGACCATGGAGATTCACCACACCAAGCACCACAACGCCTACATCCAAAAGGCCAACGCCGCCCTGGAAGGCACTCCGTTGGCCGACCTGGCTGTCGAAGAATTGGTGCAGCGGCTGGACGAAGTCCCCGAGGGCAAGCGGACGGCGGTCCGGAACAATGCCGGCGGCCATGCCAACCACTCGCTGTTCTGGACCGTGATGGGACCCAACGGAGGGGGTTCGCCAGCCGGCCGGTTGGGTGACGCGATCGACCGCGAACTCGGCGGGCTTGATGCGTTCAAACAGGCCTTTGCCGATGCCGCGGCCAATCGCTTTGGCAGCGGCTGGGCCTGGCTGAGCGTCAAGGGCGATGGCACCCTGGTCGTCGAGAGCACCCCCAACCAGGACAGCCCCCTGATGCACGGCCACACGCCGATCCTGGGCCTGGACGTCTGGGAGCACGCCTACTATCTGAAGTATCAGAACAAGCGGCCCGACTACATTTCCGCCTTCTGGAACGTGGTCGACTGGGACGCCGTCAACGAGCGATACCTCGCCGCCGCGCAGTGAGTGGACGCTTTCCGCCAGGAACCGACTCCGATGGGTCTGTCGTCGCGTTGCGGCGTCGCTCATCGGAGTTTCGCTTTCGACAGCCCCCCTTGATTGACTGTGCGCCCAGGGCTAGCCTATAGCCTAAACAGGTGGACTCCCCGTTGGATTCAAGCAGGGATCGGGCCGCATGGGCATACGGCGTCTCGGCGAAGATGGCTGGAATTTTCTTTGTGACCACTGGCGATCGCTCTTTGGTATCTTTCTAGCAGCAGTAGTGAGCGTAGCCAGCGTCTTCGCTCCCTCAAGTTGGGTGTGGTCATGGGTGATGGTCTGTGCTGTCGCGGGCCTTATCTTGACTCAGTCGTTGGGTATTCCCTGGGAGCATGCGGTCGGCAAGATCATGCGTGAGAATGAGGATCTGCAGAGAGCCAACGCACTCATGTACGACGACCTCCGCCGCGCTTGCGTTGGGTACTTGCAGGAACTGGCAACGCTGCTGGAATTTGAGAAACAGGGCCGCGAGCGAATCACATTCTATATTCACCACCCCAAGAACTACTTCATGAACATCGCTCGGTTTTCTTACAACCCGGAGGTTGCCAAGCAGAACCTGGAGCGATTCGCGATGGACCACGGTTTGCTGGGACGAGCGTGGACGGAGGAAGCGGTATTTGTGAATGATTTTCCAGACCCAGACACACACTTTGAGGACTACCTCAATAAGCAGAAAGACTGCGGCATGAATAAACGCCACGCGCGAACCATGCTCATGAAGTCTCGATGCTATTTCGCAAAACGGGTGGACATCGGAAAGGGCAATCCCGTCGGTGTGCTGATGGTGGAGTCGCTTGACCCCGAGAGGTTTGTCGAAGCCGAGATCAAGGACCATATCGCCAACCGCGAGCGCGACTGTCTGGCATCTCTCGGAGAGGCAATCCGCTCGAAACTGCCCGACCCGGAAACCGCCACTCAAACCGGACTATGACAGCCATGGCTGAATTGCACGATACCATTGCTCAGATTCTGTCAACGTATCCCAACCCGAGTGACCTGTCCAACGCAAGGGTCACGAAGCTGGTGTATTTGTCGGACTGGAAGCATGTGCTGGATCATGGCAGCCAGATTACCAAGATCGACTGGTACTTTGACAACTACGGACCCTTTGTCTGGGATGTCAAGGAGTGTGTTGAGGCGAGGCCCGATCTTTTTCGCATTGATCAAACCCAGAACGACTATGATACATCCAAGACGCTCTTCTCGTTGAAGCCAATCGGATATCGACCAGAACTGACCCAGGACGAGCGCGACTCAATCGCGCACATTATCAGGGTCACGGAAAAGCTTAGCTGGAGTGACTTCATTCGCTTGGTTTACTCAACCTATCCCGTTGAGAACAGCCCTCGCTATACCCACTTGAACCTTCGCCAGATGGCGGAAGAACGGCGGATGAAGCAGGAACAGTTGTCGAGCTGACGAAGCCCGAGCCGGAGAGCGACGGGTTGTCGCGATTCCGTTCGGGCCCCGGGAACTTGCAAAAGCTTGCTAACACCCACAATCCGTCTGAGGGATACGGTCGGCGTTGACCGCCGACGCCGGAACGGGGATTCCAGGTCGTCGACGGCCTCATTTTTGGGGTGGCGAACGGTCGCACCGGGGCCGAACCTTGACCCTGCTGATCGTGTCGCTTACAACATCGATTCGGCCTCATGGCCCCTGGGATGAAGATTCGTCCCGGGGCAATCCGATGAGTTCGAGACCGGCTGGCTGAAGGCAACAGCCCGGCCGTTGGCCCCGTCGTCTAGTGGTTAGGACACCGCCCTTTCACGGCGGCGACACGGGTTCGAATCCCGTCGGGGTCACTTCAAGGGCTTGGCGAGCTGGCTCGCCCAGCCACTGCGTGCTCTTCCCTTCCGCTGGCATCGGGGAACGGTCAGGTCCAGCGGGTGGATTCATCGAAAGCCAAGCGGGCCGTCGGTTTGTTCCGGCGGCCCTTTGCATTGGCGGCCCCCTGGGTTTGAGGGACACACGAGCGATGTTTCGGCCGGTCGAGGCACGGGTTTCCTTCCCAAAGCTGGAAGAAGAGGTGATGCGGATCGTTAAAGAGCTCGACACCAACGCCAAGAGCCTCGAAGACCGCCGCGACGGCGAGCCGTTTGTCTTCTACGAAGGCCCACCCACCGCCAACGGCATGCCCCATCCGGGCCACTGCCTGACCCGGGCGATCAAGGACCTGTTTCCTCGGTACCGCACCATGCGGGGCCAGTACTGCCAGCGTCGGGCCGGTTGGGACACCCACGGGCTGCCGGTCGAGGTCGAGGTCTGCAAAGAGCTGGGCATCCACAGCAAAGAGGACATCGAGGCCTACGGGGTCGAGCCGTTCATTCAGAAGTGCCAGCAAAGCGTGTGGCGCTACATGACCGAGTGGCGGCGGCTCACTGAGCGGCTGGGCTTTTGGGTGAGTTTCGAGGACGAGTACGTCACCTACCACCAAAGCTATGTGGAAAGCATCTGGTGGGCGCTCAAGACCCTGTTTGATCGGGGGCTGTTGTATCAGGGCCACAAGATCGTGTGGTGGTGGGCCCAGGGTGGCACGGCGCTGAGCAGCGGCGAGGTCGGCCAGGGATATCGCACGGTGGCCGATCCCAGCGTGTACGTGAAGTTCCCCTTGTTTGAAGATGAGAACACCCCGGCCCTGGCCAGTTTGCTGGTCTGGACCACCACGCCCTGGACCCTGCCCAGCAA
>JBJHDE010000051.1:0-14243 GCA_050486385.1 Planctomycetales bacterium
CTGGATGACGTGTTCTGGACGATCATCCCCTTCGGCACCGGCGGCCGACGCGGGCGGATGTACCCGATCGGCACCAATGCCATTAACGATCGGACCATCGGCGAGAGCGCGCAGGGCCTGGCCAACTATCTTCGCATAACCGCACCAAACCACACCGGACGGTTTCGGGTGGCCCTGGCCTACGACACCCGCCACCAAAGCCGGCACTTTGCCGAATTGTGCGCCAGCATCCTGGCGGCCAACGGCTGCGAGGTGGCCTTTCTCAATGGGCATCGCGGCACCCCCGAGCTAAGCTTCGCGGTGCGGCATCTGGCCTGCGATGCGGGCATCATGGTCACCGCCAGCCACAATCCGCCGCAGGACAACGCCGTCAAGGTCTATTGGTCGACGGGCGGGCAACTGCTGCCTCCGCACGATGCCGGGGTGATCGAGCAAGTCAACCAGGTCGAGGTCATCCAGTACCTGCCGTTTGAAACCGCTCTCGCCCAGGGACTGGTCTCCTACTGCGAAGGCGAGGTCGATCCGGCCTACCTGGCCGCCGTGTCGGCGATCGCGACTCCTGGTCCTCGGGTGTTGCGGATCCTGTTCACACCGCTGCACGGAGTGGGTTCGACCGCCGTGGTGCCCGTGCTCAAGATGTGCGGATTTCAGGATGTCGAGATCTACGGGCCCCATGCCGACCCCGACCCCGATTTCTCGAACGTGCCCAACCAGATGGCCAACCCCGAGAATCCCGAGGTCTTTGCCGAACCCATCCGCTACGCCCAAGCCCACGGGTTCGACATCGTCCTGGCCACCGATCCGGATGCTGACCGGCTGGGAATCGCCGTGCCCGTCACCGGCGAGACCAGCGGCCCCTGGCACACGATCACCGGCAACCAGCTTGCCGCCTTGCTGTGCGACGACCTGTTGGCCGCCCGCCGCGAATCCCAACAACTCGGCAGTGCGGACTATGTCCTCACCACGCTGGTGACCACCGGCTTCGTCGAGCGCATTGCACGCAGCTACAACGTGAATTGCGAAGCCAGCCTGCATGTGGGCTTTAAGAACATCGCCGGGGCAATCGATCGGCTCGGCCCCGAGGGCTTTGTGTTTGGTGCCGAAGAGAGTTTCGGTTATCTGGCCGGCACTTACGCCCGCGATAAAGACGCTGCGGTCGCGGCCCTGCTGACGGCCAGCCTTGCGGCGCGGCTCAAAGCGGCAGGGCAAAGCTTTGCCGAGCAACTCGATCAGCTCATGCAGCAGCACGGCTGCCATGTCGAGCAACCCTTCAGCGTCCACATGCCGGGCAGCAAGGGGATGCAGCGGATGATGGCCGTCATGGAACGCTTTCGCCAAAGCCCGCCCGTGGCCCTCGGCGGCTGTGCCGTGGTGGCCATCCGCGATTACCAGAGCGGTGAAGTCGTGCGGGCCGATGGCTCGCGGCAACCCCTGGCCGCCGAACCTGGCAACTTCGTCATGTTGGAACTCGAAGAGCACGGCAACCTGGTCGGTGTGCGGCCCTCGGGGACCGAACCCAAAATCAAGTTCTACTCCTTCGGCTATCTGCCTCCTTCCGCCAGCCAGAATCCCACCGCCGCCCAGGCCCAGATCGAGTCCCGCCTCAAAGCCATCGAGGCCGATCTGCGGGCGTTCGCCGGCGTGTAGCCCCGAGGCAAACGCCTCCCTGGCAGGGTGGTTGGCCATTCGGCCCACCGGCCCTAACCATCCTGAGGACACGCGGCTTGGCTCGTGCGGCAGGACGTTTGCCGCCGCCAAGCGTTTTGTACTCCGTCCTCGGGGAGCTTAGGCCATGGCGACAGGCCAGCGGGTGTGGTTGATCACCGGATGTTCGTCGGGCTTCGGCCGGGCCCTGGCCGAGCAAGTGCTCCGCCAGGGCGACGCCTTGGTCGCCACCGCGCGGGATGTTGCCTCGCTGGAGGATCTGCGGCAGATCGACGGCATCGCGGCCGACGACCTGACGATCGTTGGGCTGGATGTCACCCAACGCGACACCATCGACGCGGCCATACAACACGCCATCGACCGCTTCGGGCGAATCGATGTGCTGGTCAACAATGCTGGTGCCGGGCTGGTCGGGGCCCTGGAGGAATACACCGAGGCCGAGATCGAGGCCAATCTGGCCACCAATCTTTGGGGCCCCGTCCGCGTGACCCGGGCGGCATTACCCCTCTTCCGCCGGCAGCGGTCGGGCTGGATCGTGGCCATGTCGGCCGTGGCCGGACTGGTCAACGAGGCCGGTTTCTCGGTCTACGGGGCTTCGAAGTTCGCCGTGGAGGGGCTGTTCGAGGCTCTGGCCCAGGAACTGCGACCGCTGGGCATTGGCGTATTGCTGGTGGAGCCCGGCCCCTTTCGGACGGGCTTTGTCGGGCGAAGCCTCGTCTCGGCCTCGGGCCGGATCGAGGACTACGACGCCACCGCCGGACGACTGGCCAAGGCCCTCAAACAGCTCGACGGGCGCCAGAAGGGCGATCCCGCGCGGGCCGCCGTGGCCATTTGCAACGCTTTGGAGGAAGAGTCGCCCCCATTCCGATTGGTCCTGGGGACCTACGCCCAAAAGAAGCTGCAAGGCAAACTTGAGCGTCTGGCCGAAGAGCTGGCCAGTCATGGCGAGTTGGGGCTCGACACCGACTTTGCCCCCGCCGCCAACCGCCGTTGAGCCCTTGCCGACCTGGGGGAAAATGCCGCCCGCAAACGGAAAGACGCGGCCCGCGGGTCTTGGAAGCCGAAAAGAACTGACTAGAATCGCGTTTTGCTCGTTTGCCTGAGCTTGGGTCAGGCGCCAACCGCCGCGGCCCCGTTTGCCGCGAGCTTTGTCGCCCCGGACGGTGTCCTTCACCCAAGGCCCCCTCCCCACCCCAACATCCGGCCGAGCGAGCAAGGACAGGATTCAAGGCGGCGTAGCTCAGTTGGTAGAGCACCGGAGTCATAATCCGTGTGTCGGGGGTTCGAGTCCCTCCGCCGCTACTTTGGGGAGACTGGTGACCGTGGGGCTGACGGAGGGTGCCGTCAGCGGGCCATCTGGCGAAGATGGCCGACGGCCTGGGTGACGAGGGCGGTGGCGGCGGCGAGTTCTTCCTCTTGGGTGAATCGCCCGAGCCCGAAGCGGAGACTGCCGCGAACGCGGTCGACGTCGTGCCCCAAGGCCAACAGAACGTGACTGGGCGAGGGATCGGTGCTGCTGCACGCACTGCCGGTGCTGGCGGCCAGGCGCTCTGTCTGAGCCAGCACGCTGCCGGCGTCGACGCCGGGGATGGCGATATTCAGGTTGTTGGCCAATCGCCGCTGACGGTCTTCGAGGGGCGGACCATTGAGTTCGATTCCCGGCAGGCTCTCGGCGAGCTGCTTCCAAAGGGCATCGCGGAGCCCGCCGACGCGGAGTTGCTCTTCGGGTTGGGCCTCGATGGCAATGCGAACCGCCGCGGCCAAGCCCACGATCAGGGCCACAGGCAGGGTCCCACTGCGGAGGCCCCGCTGCTGCCCACCCCCATCAATCTGCGCGGCCAGCCGCACCCGGCGTTCGCGTTGCCGCCCGAATAGGGCCCCAATGCCCTGCGGGCCACAGAGTTTTTGAGCCGAGAAACTCAGCAAGTCGACGCCCAACTCGTCGACGTTCACCGGCAACTTGCCCACGGCCTGGGTCGCGTCGCTGTGCAGCCAACACCCGTGGGCGTGGCAGATGGCGGCGATTTCGGGCAAGGGGGCGATGGTGCCCACCTCGTTGTTGGCCAGCATGACCGAGACGAGCAGGGTCTCGGGCCGCAGGGCATCGGCCAGGGCGTCGAGGTCGAGCTGGCCTTCGCGATCGACCGCCAACAGCGTGACTTCAAACCCCTGCCGAGTGAGCCGCTCCAGGGGATCCAGCACGGCTGGGTGCTCGGTGGTCACGCTCACCAGATGCTTGCGGCGGCGGCCCATGCGTTCAGCCAGGCCCTTGATTGCCAGGTTGCAGCTCTCAGTGGCTCCGCTGGTGAAGACCAGTTCGTCGGGCGTGCAGCCCAGATTGCCCGCCAGCGATTCGGCGGCGAACTCGACGGCCCGGGCGGTCTGGTACCCCACCCGATGCAGGCTGCCGGCATTGCCGAATTGGTGCTGCCACCAGGGACGCATGGCCTCGAACACACCGGGGTCAAGCGGTGTGGTGGCGTGATAATCGAGATAGATCGCCGCGGGCGTCATCCGCCGAGCCGCCAAGGGGGGCACAATCCGGCCGGGGGGCCATGCCAGCGCGGCCCCCACTCCACCGTTGTGGAATTCTAGCGGATCAGGCGTTCTCTTTCAGCGCGTTGATGATCGCCGCGATGGCCTCCTTGCCATCGGCGAAGTACATCAGGGTGTTCTCGGCGGCGAACAAGGGATTGGGAATGCCGGCGAAGCCCGGACTGAGGCTCCGCTTGACCACCACCACGGTCCGGGCTTCGTCGACGCGGAGAATTGGCATTCCGGCAATCGGGCTATTGGGGTCGGTGTTGGCCACGGGGTTCACCACGTCGTTGGCCCCAATCACGATGGCCACGTCGGTCTGGGCGAAGGTGGAGTTCACCTGGTCCATATCGAGCAGCTTTTCGTAGGGCACTTCGGCCTCGGCCAGCAGCACGTTCATGTGCCCTGGCATGCGGCCGGCCACTGGGTGAATGCCGTACTCCACCTCGGTGCCGCGGGCCTCCAGCGTGCGGGCCATCTCCTGCACGGCGTGTTGAGCCTGGGCCACCGCCATCCCGTAACCGGGCACCACGACCACGCGCCGAGCGCCTTCCAGCAGCATGGCGATTTCGTCGGCGTTGGTCGCGGTGATTTTGCCCTCGTAGACCTCGTCGGCCGTGGCCGAGGTGCCCTCGGCAGGTCCCATGCGGGCGAAGAGCACATTGACCAGCGAACGATTCATGGCCTTGCACATCAGGGCCGTGAGGATCAGCCCCGAGGCCCCGACCAGGCTGCCGGTGATGATCAGCACTTCCTGGCCAATCACAAAGCCCGTCATGGCCGCGGCCAGACCCGAGTAGCTGTTGAGCAAGGCAATCACCACCGGCATGTCGGCGCCGCCGATGGGAATGACCAACAGCACGCCCAATACCAAGGCCAACAGCACCAGCGGCCAGAAGCCCAATTGCATCCAAAACACGTGGCTGCCGTACTTCTCGCGGAGCGGGGCCAAGGTCTCGGCCGTGCCTTCGGGCGGCAGGGCCAGCAGGCGTTCGGGCGCGCGGAGCTGTTCGACGGTGACCTGCGAACGCAGGGCCTGTTCCAGTTCGGCGGTGGCCTCATCGGGACCAGGGCCCTGAGCGGCCGCGGTGACCAGAATCACCAGCAGCAGACACAACCCGGCCAAGACCCCGTTGATGATGTGCCGGTGCGGCAGGAACACGCCGCCCGAGGTGATCAGGCCGGGGATCTCAATGCCTTGCAGTTTGGCGAAGGCCACCAGACTGCCGGTGAAGGTCACCGAGCCGATCAGGCCGCTGAGCGAGGTCGTCAGTCCGTAGCCCAGGTCGGTGAAGTACACGGTACACAGGGCCGCTCCGGCGACCAGCAAGCTGGCCAGGCCGCCCAGGCCGTTGAGCAGGGCCACCATCTGCGGCATCTCGGTCATGGGGATCCGCACGGCGAGCAGCGCCCCCAGCGAACCGCCGACCAGGATGCCCAGCAGAATCGGCAGGTAGTTGATCTCTCCCTGAAGTAGCGTTGCCAGCACGGCCAAGACCATGCCGCTGGCGCCCATCAGGTTGGCCCGCACCGCGGTTCGCGGGTGACTCAGGCCCTTCAACCCAAAGATGAACAGGACGGCCGACAACAGGTAGGCCAGTTTGATGAGTGTTTCCACGATGGCTCACTTGCGGCTGCGGAACATCTTGAGCATGCGATTGGTCACCAGGAATCCACCGACCACATTCACCGAAGCGGCCGTGACCGCCAGAAAGGCCAGCAGGTTGCTCATGGTGCTGCCTGGGATGGCCAGGCTGGTGGCCGCCAACATGGCCCCCACGATCGTAATGCCGCTGATGGCGTTCGAGCCGCTCATCAAGGGCGTGTGCAAGGTGGGCGGAACCTTGCTGATGATCTCGTAGCCGACAAACACCGCCAGCACGAAGATGGTCAAGCCCGTGAGAAAATCCATCTCATTCCCGCGTCAAAGGGGGGGACGTGTGCTTGCCGTGGTACCAGTCCGCGCTCCCCAGGGGCGTTCAGCGGCCAGGGGGCGAACGGGCGAAACATCGTGTCAGTCCATGCGAATTGTGCGTTCCGGCGGTGTCTCGCTCAGACCCAGCAGCTTGCGAATCGCCGGGTGGACGACGTGCCCTTCGTGCGTGACCAGCACGCCTTGCACAATGGGGTCGTCGGGGCGAAAGTCCCAGCCGCCGTTGGCCGTCAGATGCACCACCAGGTTGGTCAGATTCTTGCCATACATCTGCGAGGCATCAAACGGCATGCTGGCTGGCAGATTCTCGACGCCGATGATCGTCACGCCGGGGTCCACGGTCTTGGTCGTGTCCCGTTCGGTCAGTTCACAGTTGCCGCCCCGCTCGGCCGCCAGGTCGACGAGAATGCTGCCAGGGCTCATGCCGGCCACCATGGCGGCGGTCACCAGCGTGGGAGCCGTCTTGCCGGGAATCACCGCCGTGGTGATGACCACCTGATGCTCGGCCACCACACGGCCCAGGGCCTCGCGCTGGCGGTTGAGAAAGTCTTCGCTTTGTTCCTTGGCGTAGCCGCCGGCATCCTGAGAGTCTTGCGTATCGAGCCCCAGATCGACGAATCGCCCACCGACGCTTTCCACTTGCTCCTTGACCACCGGTCGCACGTCATAGGCACTGACCACCGCGCCTAGCCGTTTGGCGGTGGCAATCGCCTGCAACCCGGCCACGCCGGCCCCCAGCACCAGCACCTTGCACGGGGGAATCGTCCCGGCCGCGGTCATCAGCATGGGAAAGAATCGCGGTGCCTGGGCGGCGGCCAACAGCACGGCCTTGTAGCCGGCCACCGTGGCCATCGAACTCAGGGCGTCCATGGGTTGAGCCCGCGTGATCCGCGGCAGCAGCTCGACGCTGACGAGCGAAACATCCTTCTCGGCCAGATTGGCGATGGCCTTGAAGTGGGTCAGCGGATCGCAGTGGCCCACGATCACCTGCCCCGCCTTGAGCCGGCCCAGGTCCTCGGTCGACGACTCCGGAGCGTAGGCGGCCGTCTGCACCTGCAGCAAGCCATCGGCGGCGGCGAACAGCTCATCCCGCGAGGCCATGATCTTGACGCCTTTCTCGGCGTAGGCCTCATCGGGAAACCCCGCCGCCGCGCCGGCGCCCGACTCCAAAGCGACCTCGAGCCCCGCCTTTTTCAACTGGGGGATGTGTTGGGGCGTCAGCGCGACTCGGCGCTCGCCGGTGGCAATCTCCCGAGGGACGGCCAGTAGCATGATGACTTCTTACTTCGGCAGGGCACGGTAGAGGGGATGGTTCGCCGGCAGCGCATTATGCAGGTTCGCCCGCCCGATGCCAGATGGTGCCCTCCTGCGACGCTTCGACCCTGGGGAGAACCCCGGGCGGGGCCGCGAGTGTGGCAAACCCCGAACACCCGGCCCACCGAGCGTCTCGATGATTCAGGCGGCCGGCGGCTGCGACGAGCCGGTCAGGTCGATGACGCCCAGGACCTTCATCATCGTCAGGAAGTCCTGCGGCTGGATGCCCTCGGCGGCCTCGGCCGCTTCGGGCTGATCACGAAGAAAGGCAAACATAATCTCCAACTCGGCCAGCAGCGTCTCGCCCACATGCACCACAATGCTGGTCACGCCGCCGTCGTCGGTGATGTTCTCAATCTGGGCCGCGTAGCGGAGCGTATCGCCCGGTCGGGCGTGCCGATGAAACACGGCCTTGCCGATCTTGGCCAGAATCACCATGTGGCGAAACCCAATCCGCTCGCCCACCAGGATGCCCGCCGTCTGGGCGCAGCCTTCGGTGATCAGGCTGTTGGGCATCACTGGATAGCCGGGAAAGTGATCGTGCAGATGATCTTCGGCCAAGGTGACGTTCTTGATCGCCGTGGCCCGGCGGCCAGGCTCGAACTCGACGAAGCGATCGATCCAAATCCAACGCATCGAACGGCACTTTCTCGCATCGACCGGGGGCCAACGTCCAACCGCGGCGTTGCCCCCACAACGGGAACCACGCCGCGGCGGGTGTTTCAACTGACGGGGCCAATCACGCGGACTTGCCCAGCTTGTACTTGATGTAGTTGACCAGCATCTGCACGTTGAGCAGGTCCGACAGCTCGGTGAGATCGGGGTTGGCGCCCAGCCCGCTGAGGTCGGCAAACGGCATCCGCTTCTCCAGCTCGGCCACGCCAGCCGGCGTCAGCCGGGTGCCGTCGACGAATTCGGGATTGCCAGCCAAGTCCTCGGGATACAGCTCACCCCGGGGGATCTTGATGTCGAAAGCCTTTTCGAGGCGAAAGAAGATATCGAGGAAGTCGATCGACTCGGCTCCCAGATCGCCCATCAGCGTGGCTTCCGGCGTCACGTCGTCTTCGTCGACCCCCAGGGCCTCGACCAGAGCTTCCTGAACCTTATCGAAGATTTCGGACTCGGTCGCCATTGTCATGCATCCCTCCGTCAGCGGAACCACCCTCGGCACCGGGCCGGCGGCGTCTTGGTTCGGCTTGGTCGAACTGAATCGGTGTGTGTCGGCAATTTTTCGCGGGTCACGTTGCGGTGGACCAAATCCGCGTGCCCGCCCATTCCGTCTTTTGAAGTCCAGTCGCTTGGTCCGCGTCGCTCGCCCCGACCCTGACGGGCCGAGCAATCCGACATTGGGTAGTTTTCGGCCCCAAGCTGGCCGGTCAATCACTCAATCCCAGCACGCAATCGCAACACTCTGTTTCGACGAACCCCCCGCACGGGCCCGCGTCGGGTGAGATTTGAACCCACACCGATCGCGCCGCCCGACTATTGGGCGATTGTGGCCGGCTTCCAAAGCTGGCCCCACAACCCCCGCAGGTGGCTAATCATCATCTCATCCAGATCGCCGCCGGCCGGCTCCCGCTCGGCCAGGTTCGATCGCTCCATCACCAGCCGTGCCGAGACCACTTGCTGGCCTTCGACCGTACCGTGCGCCTTAAACTTCACCAGGCCGCCATCGGCCGAGACCCACTCGGCCGTGACCACCAGCGTTTGTCCCGGACGGACAAAGCTCTGGTACTTGACGTTGCGGGCCTCCTTCAACAACACCGAACTGCTTGAGAAGTCGTCGGTTGCGCGGACCAGCCATGCGGCGGCCTGGGTCATGGCCTCCAGCATCAGCACCCCAGGCATCACGGGAAACCCAGGAAAGTGATCCGCCAGATACTCCTCAGCCAGGCTCAGGTTCTTGAGCGCGACCAGCCGCTCGCCGGGCACCAACTCCGTGACGCGATCAATCAGAGAAAACCGCATCGCTTGCGTTCCGCCGGACGACAACTCCCCAATCCGTCTGGAGATTCGCCCAAATGTACCCCGCCGCCCGCGTCTTCACAACGGGTGTTTGGGCGGTTTGTTCCGGCAACCCACGGGCCCCAACTTCGGGTGAGCCCCTCCAGCGAATCCCCTCAGGCGACCCGCTCCTTGCCCCACAAACGGGCCAATTCCACCAGCACCTTCACCGCCGTCGCCATTTCCTCGACGCTGGTCCATTCCAGGGGTGAGTGCGGATTGTGCTCGCCGGTCGAGAGGTTCGGCGTGGGCAGACCCAGCTCGGTCAGCCGCGAGCCATCGGTCCCGCCACGGACGACCGTTCGCTGAGGATCGACCCCGGCCTGACGCATGGCCGCTTCGGCCAGCTCGACGGCGCGGGGTTCCTTGGCCAGTCCCTCCCGCATGTTGCGATACTGCTCGGTCACCTGGACGGTGATCGTCGCCTTGGGGTGATCGCGGCGAGCGTCGTCGCACAGGTCTTCCAGCAGCTGGGCGTATTCGGCCAGCCGCTCGGTTTCAAAATCGCGGAGCAGCACCTTGGCCCGGGCCAGGGCCACGCCGCCCTCAATCACATAGGGGTGCAAAAAGCCCTCGCGGTCGTCGGTCGTCTCGGGGCTAAGCCGGTCGTGGGGCAGCCGACTCAGGATGCCGGCCAGAATCCGAATGGCGTTGACCAACACGCCCTTGCCGACGGAAGGATGCGTGTTGACGCCTTCGACCACCACCTCGGCCAGATCGGCCGAGAACGTCTCGTCGTCAATCATCCCCACCCCGGCCCCGTCCAGGGTGTAGGCACACACGCAACCGAGCTGGGCGATGTCCACATGGTCCACGCCGTGGCCGATCTCCTCGTCGCAGGTAAACACCAGCCGGATCGGTCCATGCGGCAAGTCGGGTTGCGCCATCAATTCGGCGGCGGCGGTCATGATGACGGCCACGCCACTTTTGTCGTCCGAGCCCAACAGCGTGCGGCCGTCGGTGGTGATGATCGTCCCGCCCACCAGGCCGGCGAGTTCGGGATTCTCGGCCACGCGGATCACCCGCGGCGGCTGCTCGCTCAACACGATGTCGCGACCGTCGTAGTTGCGGTGGACCTGGGGATTCACGCCCTCGGCGGTGGTCTCGGGCGAGGTGTCCACATGGGCCACCCAGGCAATTGCCGGAGCGGCGTGCCCCACGGTACTGGGCACCGTGGCGGTCACAATCCCGTAGGGGCTCATCGCCACGTCGGCCAGGCCCATCGCCCGACACTCGTTGGCCAGTAGCTCGCACAGCTCCAACTGCTTGAGAGTGCTGGGGTAGGTCGACGAGCCCTCGGCCGCCTGGGTGTCGATCCGCACATACCGCAAAAATCGCTCAAGCAAGTCATTCATTGGGCGGGTGGGGCTGCAAGAGGCGGAAAGAAAGAGGGCGGACCGCCGGGGGATCGTTGGCCTTGGCAGGCGGCATCAGCCGTCGGTGCCACCAGCGGCGCCAGTGATGTCGTCCACGTAGGTCTCGATCCGGGTGCGAATCTCCCGGCTGTCGGCTTCGTCAATGCCAATGGCCTGCAAGGTGTCGACCAGGTGATCGCAGAAGCGGGTAAAGTGTGCGACGCGGATGCCGCGGCCCTGGTGGACGTACGACAGTTCCTGCCCGCTGTACTCGATGGGGCCGCCCAGAGCGGCGGCAAAGAACTCCCGTTGCATCCGCTTCAGCGCGTCCATCGCGGCATGCTGGAAGAACGGATACAGCTCGGGGTCGGTCAACACGCGGCCGTAGAACTCCTCGATCAGGCGATCGATGGTCGGCTGCCCGCCAATCCGCTCGTACAAACTCTGAGAATCGTCGCTCATCAATCGTCCTCTCTGGGAGTATCGGCAATCGCTGAGCCCGCTGCCCCTGGGTTCCCTGGCAGGATACCCGGCCCGTCCGCCGGCGGAAAGCCACCCGGCCGCGCTGCGACTGCTGGCCGGCGATGGGACCAACCGTTGTGTTGGGAGGCGCCCCTCGACCTGCTATCCTGGGTGAGCGCCGGCAACGCGCCCCCTCGCGATGCCCGATCCAAGCGGCGGCGGATCGAGGTCGCACGACGGATGGATGCCGCACGGCGGATGGATGCCGCACGGCGGTGCGGTCACCTCAAACCGACAGGCTTTCCATGAAGTCCTACACCCAGCATTTGACCTTCACGATTCCGGCGCGGATGGATTTCGTGAACATCACCCCACAGGTCGAAGAGGCCCTCGCGGCCAGCGGGGTCCGCGAGGGCCTGTGCCTGGTGAACGCCATGCACATCACCGCCAGCGTGTTCATCAACGACGACGAATCGGGCTTGCATGCCGACTACAAGAAGTGGCTCGAGGGCCTGGCGCCGTTCGACGCCTCGCCCCAGCGCTACGCCCACAACCGCACCGGCGAGGACAACGCCGACGCCCACATGAAGCGGCAGATCATGGGACGCGAGGTCGTCGTCGCCATCACCCAAGGGAAGCTCGACTTCGGACCCTGGGAGCAAATTTTTTACGGCGAGTTCGACGGCCGTCGTCCCAAGCGGGTGCTGGTGAAGATTATCGGAGACTGAAGGCGAGAAGCACCGTGGCAAAGCGTTTGTCGACCTGCAGCTTTCTTCTGAGGTCTTGGACCGGAACATGAACCTTAATGAGCCATCTTCCTCCGTGTCTCCGTGCCTCCGTGTGAGCTGACACTTCTGGCACACCTAAATGGCATGACGCTGCTCATACTCGGTTTTAGTGGGTTCACGCGGAGACGCCGAGACGCGGAGGAGGAATACAAGAGGTTCGCGCCACAGGATTCTTGCAGGGCTGGCAAGCTTCGAATTGTTGCGGGTAGTTTGGCAAAAGCATCGGCGCTCGCAGGCCTACAAGTTACCCATTCCATCTCAAGCGTTTCACGACTCTGCCCCCAGGTGTGCCACGGCTTGCCTGCTGGCAAGCCGTGTGGGAAACGGTTCCCGTTGCCTGGAATGGTCGCGCTTCGACTCGACTGTTCAAGGTCTATCGGCCTATCGCACTGCTTGCCAGCAAGCAGTGGCACACTTTTTGTGGCACACTTTTTTGGTGAATCAAAGGCACCTATGCGACTCCTGAAGCCGGCCCCGCCTCGGCCGGGTTACGGGGTCACGGGCAGTTCGTAACAATGGGCCTCTTGGGCATTGCGAACCAACAGCCAGCGGCCGACCACGGCGGGCGTGTTCCAGGTGGTGCCCTCTAGCGCGGGGAGCCGAGCCAGTTCCGTATGCTGTTGCGGATCGCAGGCCACAAGCACGACCTCGCCACGTTCGGCCTGAATCAGCAACACCGGCGGGCCGACTTCGGGGTGCAAGGCCAGAACCTGGCCGTGGCCGTAACGCCCGGCCTTCCAGAGCCGGCGGCCCGTGGCGGGATCGATGGCCATCAGGATGCCCTCATCCAGCCCGTAGATCGTGTCGGTCACCTGGACGGCCGAAGTGAACTTGGTCTTCATCGTGTTGGCGGCGTACAGCGGCTCGGTGGACCAGGTGTCGCCCGACCACGCGATGCGGAAAGCGGCACACCCGGTGCCATAGCCCTTGCTGAGGAACAGGGTCGTGGCGTCCAGGCGGATGGGCTGCGAGACATTGGCCGCCCCGCCGTTGGTGCCAGGCCAATCGACTTGCCACAGCCGCCGGCCATCGTCCGGGGCGTGCCCACTGGCCGACGATTCGTTGACCACCACCAACTGCTCGACCCCGTCCATCGTCCAGGCGACCGGCGAGCTGTAGCTGCCGCCATCGCCCTGGCTGGTCCAAAGCGGTTGACCAGTGTCCAGCCGGTAGCAAATCAGATTGTGCGTGGCCCCTCGGGCGTCGCGGTCGGGGCTTCCGCCAGGCAGGATCACCCGATCCTCGGTCACCCAAGCCGACGCGCTGTAGCCATAGTACGGGGCTTGGGTTCCGGTATCGGTCAGGACATTGCGTTCCCACAGCACGCGGCCCGTGGCGGCCTCGGCACATAGCACATCACCGCCAGCCCCCACGCTGATCACCAAACGGCCAGCCAACGTGGGCGTGCTGCGGGGGCCGCTGCCAGCAATGATCGAGGCAAAGCCGCCGTCCCGGGCGTGCGACCACTCCGGCGTCGCGTCGTCGAGCCGGTAACAGGCGGTCAGTTCGACATCGCCCCGCTGTTCCATCGTGTAGATGCGCCCGCCGCCGGCGGCGAAGCCGCTCCAGCCGGCTCCGACCGGACGCTTCCAAACCAGTCGCGGCGGCCGAGTGGCCCAATCAACGCTGCCCGGCGGGGTGGCGATCCGCCCCGAGCGATCGGCCCCCAAGAAGCCCGGGAAGCGCGGTTCCTCGGCGTGCGGGTCGTCGTCGCCCTGGGCCGCGGGGTCGACGGGCTCGGGAGTGTCCTTGCGTGGGGCGGCCGGCTCGAGGGCCAATCGATAGTGGGGATCCGAGGCGAAGCGCCAGTCCAAACGGGGCCAGAGGTCGCCATCGAAACCGGCGATGCGAAACACCGCGAAGAAGGCCGCCGTTCCCAGGACGAACACCCCCAACGGGACCAATCGCCAGCCAAGCGGCCCCGGCAGGCGAATCGCCGACCACACGACCAACGCCACCACGGCCGTGCCGACGAGGCTCGCCGATTGTTGGTGGACGACCTGACCGCCAGCGGCCGCCCGATGCGCTGGTGGCCGCCCTGACCGTCCTGCTGACCGAGGACGACGAGGACGACGAGGATTTCGTGCCATGAGGACCGAAGACCTTCTCTCCAGCATCAACACAGCCCAGTCGCTGACCGAGGACTCCCTGCGCGAAGCCTTGCGCGGCGCCTCCTTCGTCGAC
>JBJHDE010000051.1:14253-15980 GCA_050486385.1 Planctomycetales bacterium
CTCATGGACATGGCATTGGTCACGGCTGGCGATTCCACTTCCATCAGGCGGATCACCGCCACCGCGACAAGCGTCACGGACACCAGCACCGCCGGAAACAGCCACGGCCAGCGAACCCGTCGTGGGCCTGAAGCGGTGGTCATGGCGGGCTCTCCGTGGGGGGCAGCGGACAATTCCGCGGTGGGCGGGGCTTGCCGAAACCCTAGCAATGGCTCAACTTACTGCAAGTGCCCCGCAGCGGGGCCGGCGCGGGCCCTCCGAAAAGTGGGGCCTCGCTCACCCGATTTGTTTCGCCAGGGGGCGACGAGTATAATCCGCCGCTTCACCTGGACTTGCCGCGGGTGGCCCGACCCAGGGCCCTTCGCGTGGGGCGATTCTTTGGCGGCACCCGCCACACTCTCAGCGGAGAAGGGCATCCCGGATGAGGTTGCGTGTCGGTCTCGTGGGCCTGGGCCCACACTGGGAGGATCGCTACCGCCCGGCGTTGCGTGTTCTCAGCGAGCGTTTCGAAGTCCGCGGCATCTACGACCAGGTCGGCCACAAGGCCGATCGGGCCAGTCGCGAGTTCGGCTGTCCGGCCATCGACGGCGTGCGGGCGTTGTGTTCGCGCGATGATGTCGACGCGGTGCTGATTCTCGATCGCACCTGGCTGGGCACGCTGCCGATTCGGTGTGCGGCCGAGGCCTCGAAGGCCGTCTACTGCGCGACCAGCCTCGATCTCGATCCGGCCGAGTGCTGCAATCTGCGGGATCGGGTGGAGCGATCGGGCATCAGTTTCATGGCCGAACTGTCGCGGCGGCACGCGCCGGCGACGGTGCGGCTTAAGGAATTGATGGCCACGAAGCTGGGGCCGCCGCAGTTGGTCTTCGCCCACTTCCGCCGACCCGGCACCCGCCGTCGACCGGCCCCCAACATGCCGGTCGAACGGAGCGAGGACGAGGCCGCCGCGGCGGATCTGGTGGAGTACGTCGACTGGTGTCGTTACGTCGTGGGCAGCGAACCGTCGAGCGTGACCGGCGTGATTCATACCAATCCCGATGGCGAGCGTCGCACCGACTACGAGGCGATGAGCCTGGACTTCTCGCCCGCCGCGCGGCCTGGCATCGGGCCGTTGGCACAAATCAGTTGTGGCCGCTACATCCTGAACGACTGGGAAGAGGCCGTCCACTTCCGACCGCCCGCCGGGCTGCAAGTCAGTTGCGAACGGGGCGTGGCCTTCGTGGACCTGCCCAGCAAGCTGATCTGGTTTGATGATGCCGGCCGGCACCTGGAATCGCTCGACAGCGAACGCCCGCTGGGCGAGTTGCTGCTGAACCGATTCTATCGCAGTGTGACCAGCCTGGTGCATCGGGGGACGAATCTGGACGACATTTGCCGTGCCCTCGACATTGTCGCCCGCAGCCACGACAGCCATCGCAGCGGCCGTCGCATGCCCCTGGTCGATCCCTCCACCAACGGCACGGATTGAGGCGGGGCGAAAGCCGTACATTCAGGCAGCTACTGACCCCTGCGCAACACTTCGAACGATACCCGTGCCGGCAGTGCCTTTCGAAGACTTGAGCGCGAAGAGGCCAAAGGCGACACGTTCCACATGCTTGGATTTTTGAGTTCACGCGGAGGCGGTCGAGTAGAGGAGGGGTTGGCTGAGTTTAGGCTTCGGCCTACTTCTGTTTCAGGGTTTCCCCGTTTGTGGCGCAATATCCGCCTGCCATGCTCAGGCAACCGCC
>JBJHDE010000052.1:0-9091 GCA_050486385.1 Planctomycetales bacterium
GTGCAACGGTCGTTGTGTGGTTCGGGGAGCCTCGCGGTCACGATCGGTGGGGCGACGGTGCGGCTGCGGCCCGAGGGCCTGCGTCGGGTGGTCTGGCAGTCGCTCGGCGAACCCTACCGACCCAGCACGCTGTTTCTTCGCGATGGGCGACGCCGCGACTTTCGCGCCCTCCGCTGGTCGCCCGAGGGAGTTCGCATTCTCCGCGACGGCGGCACCGAGCAGATCAGCCTGGCGCAGTTGGCCGAGATTCATCTGCCCGAGAGCGATTTTTGGGAGTTCTACATCGATCAGCTTGCCAGTCTCGATAGCCGGCTGGCCAGCCGGGTGGTCCGCATCGAGACCACCGACGGCGCCCAAGTCACCAGCGTGGCCCAGGCCACCGAGGCCCATCACTGGCGCGATCGCAGCCGCCCCAACTACTGGTTGCAACGCACCCAACCAGCCTGGAGCTACGACCCACTCTGGATCCGCTTCACTTCGATCCGGGTGTACGAATCCCTGCCCCCTACCGAAGTGCCGCTGGCCCGGCTGGCACCCCAAGACCTGGTCACCCGACATGCCCTGGCCGCCGGCCTGACCTGGCAGACCAACCGCAACGTCCACGGCGGCATCCTAAAAAGCGGCGAAACGGTGTACGCCCACGGCTTTGGTGTTCAGGCCACCACCAACATGAGCTTCGCCCTGCCCGAGATCGCCCAGCAAGTTCGGCTGAGTGTGGGCCTCGACCATCTGGCCGGCCCCGGCGGCTGTGTCGAGGTGGCCGCGCGGGTGCAAATCGGCCAGCAAACGCGGACCCTGTTGCCGCCCGAGACCCTGATCGGTAGCCAGCGGGTGATCGAATTGGATTGGACGGACCTGCCCCCGAGCAACGGTCAGCGGGTCCTGGTGCTTGAGGCCGATGGCCTGTTTGAAAATCGCCCCAGCGGGGCCGATCCGTTGGACATCCGCGATCATGTCGACTGGCTGGAACCCACCCTGCGACTCGATCCCCAGGCCCTGCGGTCGGCCGTCGCCCGCCGCGCACCGGCGATGGTCGCGGGTTTCCGCGGTTGGAGTTTGGTGCAGCCAGACCCCGAGCCCATCGAAATCCGCCGCGGCTGGGATCGCACCATCCCCGAGCAGCCCGAATACCGCGCCGAGGTGCGGGTCCGGCAACCGCTGCTGACCCTGCGTCGGCAAATGCGGATCACGCCCGAGACCAAGCACCTGGCCGTGTTGGTCAATCGGCCCGAACCCGACACCACGGCCACGACCCTGGAACTCAGCGTCGACGGCCAGTTGCTCAGCACCTTCGAGGTGCCGATCTGGAACCGCAATCGCCCTCAACAGCCGTGGGAGATCCCACTAACCGACTTCGTCGGCCAAAACGTCGAGTTGCAGATCCGCCACCGACCGGCGGGCCCGCACGCGGTGCTGTGGTGGTTGGCCACGGGATTCGCCTCCGATCCGGTGGGCTATCGCCGTTTGCTGGACGGTCAGCCCGAGCTGATCGATCAGCTCGTCGAGGGCGATGGCCTGGCGGAACTGGTCGACGACGACACGGCGGTTGCCCCGCGGGTGGTGCAACTCTCTGGCGGTCGCCGCGCGGCTTCGACCTTGGAAGGCTGGAACTACCCGATTCGGGAACGCCCGGCGGTGGGCGAATTCCGCTATCTCCGCCTGCGGTGGAAGGCCCGCGATGCCCAGCGGGTGTGTCTGGAACTGGCCCACGACGGACAGTTCGGCCCGTTGCCCGGGGGTGGCAATCGCAGTTTCCGCTACGATGCCGGATCGGGCCCACCCAGCCTGGGCGACGCCAAGCGGCTGAACAACAAGATCGAGGACGAGTGGCAGACCCACACGGTCGACCTGTACGAGTTTGGCGCCTTCGACCTGACGGGCCTGGGCTTCCATGTCGGCAGCGGTGACGACACGCCCGGCGTGGCCTGGTTCGATCGGATCGAACTGGCCCGCGACCGCGAGGACTTCGACCGCTACGGGGCCAGTAACCAGTAACCAGTGACCGGCGCGGCCGTGTGGGTCAGGCGATGATGTCTTCGACAATCCGCCCGTGAACGTCGGTCAGGCGGAAGTCGCGGCCGCTGTAGCGGTAGGTCAGCCGGGTGTGATCGATGCCCATCAGGTGCAGCATCGTGGCGTGCAAATCATGCACGTGCATACGGTTCTCGACGGCCGCAAAGCCAAAGTCGTCGGTCGCCCCATACGCCATGCCGCCCCGCACGCCGCCGCCAGCCAACCAGACGCTGAAGCCGTGATTGTTGTGATCGCGGCCGTTGGAGCCTTCAGACACTGGCGTCCGACCGAACTCGCCGCCCCATAGCACCAGCGTCTCGTCCAGCAGACCCCGCTGCTTGAGGTCTTTCAGCAACGCGGCAATCGCCCGGTCGCTGCCCTGGGCGTGCTTGCGATGATTGGTGATGTCGCCGTGATCGTCCCAGGGTTGGCCACCGCCATAATAAATCTGGGTCATCCGCACACCCCGCTCGGCCAGCCGACGGGCAATCAGGCAGGCATCGGCGAAGTTGCCGGGACCGTACAGCTCGCGGGTGGTCTTGGACTCGGCCGACAGGTCAAACGCTTCCTGGGCGTCGGTCTGCATGCGATAGGCCATCTCCAGCGACTGGATGCGGGCCTCCAAATCGTTGTCGCCGGTGCGATCGTCCAGGTGCTCTTCGTTGATCGCCCGCAACAAGTCGAGTTGCCGCCGCTGGGAATCGGGTGAGAGCTGATCGTTGTGAATATGCTGGATCACGTTCTTGGGATTCAGGTTGCCGTTGTGAATATGGCAGCCCTGATAAATCCCCGGCAGAAAACTGTTGCTCCACAGTTGCGGGCCGACCACCGGCTTGCCGGGACACAGCACCACGAAGCCGGGCAGGTTCTGGTTTTCGCTGCCCAGACCATAGGTCAACCACGACCCCATGCTGGGTCGGGTGGGCTGCGTCTCGCCCGAGTTCATCATCAACAGCGAGGGTTCATGATTCGGCACGTTGGTGTGCATCGAGCGGATGACGCACAGGTCGTCGGCACAGGTGCCCAGTTCGGGGAAGATCTCGCTGATCTCCAGCCCCGACTCGCCATGCTTGTGGAAGGCGAAGGGGCTCTTCATCAGCCCGCCGGTCCGCCGCTCGGTCTTGAGATCGGCCCCCGGGGGGCGTTCACCATGGTGCTTAGTCAAGGCCGGCTTGGGATCGAAGGTATCCACCTGCGAAGGCCCACCATTCATGAACAGGTGAATCACCCGTTTGGCCCGTGGCTGATAATGTGTGGGCTTGGGGGCCAACGGATTGGTGGACTCGCTGGCCAAGACCCCGTCGTCGGCCAGCACCCCGGCCAGTCCCAGCAGGCCCAACCCGGTGCCCACCCGTTCCAGCATCAATCGTCGCGAGATTCCGTTGTCCATGGTGCCTGGCCTGGGAAGGGTGCTTGTCTTAGGAAAATGGATCGCTGTTTCGTGAACTTCGTGAACTTGGCCACCTGAATGCGTTCCGCGAAAGTCCTCGAACAGCGCCAAAACTGGACGGAACGGCTGGCTTTATCAAACACTGATGGACAAGCCACCAGTGCCACAAATGCCGTTCCCATGCTTTTTCGGGAATCGATCAACCGCCGGTGCTTCAGTCGATGTACAAAAACTCGTTGGCGGCCAGCAGGGCCTGGGCATACTGCACCCAAGCGTCCAGCCGATCGGCCGGGTCGCGCTGCTGGTCGGCCATTTGTAAAAACTCGACGCCCAGTTGCAGCTCGCGCTCCTTGGCCTCGCGGGCGTACAGCAGCTCGTAAGCCAACCCAATCCGCTGGGCGTTGTCATCGCTGGCGTTGTGCAGTCGCTCGACCAGGGCCCGCGCCTGCCGCAGCATGAAGGGGCTATTCAACACAAACAGTTGCTGCTGGGGCACGGTGGTCACATTCCGCCGATCGCTGGTGACGTTCGCATCCGGAAAATCAAACAGCCGCAGCAATTGTGCCAACTCGTGCCGACTGATCATGGCGTACAAGGTGCGGCGGTTGTTGTCGTTACTATTGAGATTCAAGCTGGGGCCGCCCAGGCTGGCATCAAGCTGGCCCGAGACGCTCAGCAGGGCATCCCGCCAAGGCTCGACTTCCAGCCGTCGCCGATTGGCCCGCCACAGCAGGCGATTCTCGGGATCCCGCTTGGCGTTGTCCGCGTGGTGGGCACTATCGAGCTGATAGGTGCTCGACAGCAGAATCTCGCGATGCAGCCACTTGAGCGACCAGCCGTGCTCCATGAACCGCACGGCCAGCCAATCCAACAACTCGGGATGGGTGGGCGGATCACCCAGGCTGCCAAAGTTGCTGGGTGTGGCTACCAGCCCACGACCAAAGTGCTGTTGCCAGACCCGATTGACGATCACCCGAGCGGTCAGCGGATTGTCTTCGCTGGCAATGGCCTGGGCCAACTCCAAGCGGCCGCTGCCTTCGGTAAACGGCGGGGGCTCGTCATCGCTGAGAACTTTCAAAAACCGCCGGGGAGCCGGCTCGCCCTGCCGCGCGGGATTGCCGCGAATGTAAACTTTCAAATCCTCGGCCTTGGCCTCGGCCAGACCATGCGCCACTGGGTACATCGGCGGGGCCTGCTGCTTGGCTTGCTCAAGCTCCTCGCGAAGCCGGGCGAGTTCTCGTTGTTCGTCTTCCGCCAGGTCCTGCTCAAGCTCCTTGTCCGAGCGTTGGAACGGCCCCCGCTCGCCAAACACCTCCTCAAGCAGTTTCTTGTCGGCATCGGACAGGTCCGCCGAAGTGCTCGACTTCGGGCTGGGCACGGGCCCGGTGGACACAAAGAACCTCACGCTGGCTTGATTGCCACAGCCGCCCTGATCGGTCCCGTCGTTGTCTAACCCGGCGCGCGAGCGAAAGCGGGTCACTCCCTCGGGCAGGTTCCAAACAATTTGCGAGTGTGCGTGGGTTCCAATCCCGTTGGTCTGGGGCTCGCCACCGACCCGCAGGGTCCGCCCGGCCGAGTTGCGGTTTTTGTGAACTTGACCCGAATCGGTCGTGGCCGACTCCCAGGGCAATTCAGTCAACAGCACCTCGCCCTCGGGGCCCACGATGCGGGGCTCGATCCAATTGGCCCAGTCACAGGACCGACCGTCGCCAGCGTCGGTCACGGTCAGATAGAGCTGGGTCGCCCCGGTGAGATCCACATCGATGTCGACCCAGGGATTCGCTTTGGTGACCACCCCGCTGGCAAACAGCACGCCCTCGGGCAACTCCTGTTCGTCGGGCTGTTCAATCCCATCACGGCGATTCAACAATCCGCGGAGATGCTGGTGCAGGTGTCGGCTGGCTTGCACAACCGCGTCGGGCAAGGCGGCCTCGGGCGATTCCGGCGGCTCCAGCGCCAGCCAGGGGGCCAGGGCCGCAATGTTGCGAATGCCATTACGATTGGGATCGAGATAACGGACCCACCGCTCCAGCGTCTTCTGGTCCAGTTGCTCGCGCTCGGCCAAGCCTTTCAATCCACCGGGCACGTCGCCAGCCCGCGACTGCCAGGTGGCGTGAACATAACGCGGAATCTCGTCGAGTTGGGCCTCGGCCAGTCGCTGTTTGCCGGATTTGACAAAATCCTTCACGGCCGAATCGGCGGCCTTCAACGCCCGCTGGCCTGCGTTGTAAGCCTCGACCAACTCGTCGTCGGCCAAGGGAATATCCTGCAGGCGGCTGCTATGGAACACACCGGCCAGGGAATAATAATCCTGCGTGGGAATCGGATCGAACTTGTGATCGTGACACCGCGCGCACGAAACCGTCAGCCCCAGAAATCCACGGGTCAGGGTATCCACCCGATCGTCCAACTCGTCGGCAATCGCCTGGGCCCGATCGGTGTTCTTGTAATACACGGCCCCCAGACCAAAGAATCCCAACGCCCGCACGAACTCGCGGCGGGTGGATTCGTCGGCGGCGGGAACCAGGTCGCCGGCAATTTGCAAGGTCACGAACTCGTTGTAAGGCAGATCGCGGTTGAAGGCCTCGACCACCCAATCGCGATACTGATAGCCGTTGGTATTCTTCTTCACACTGAAGGTGTGTGCCTGATCCTCGGCATAGCGGGCCACGTCCAGCCAGTGACGCGCCCAGCGTTCGCCATAGTGCGGCGAATCCAACAGCCGCGAGACGACCCGCTCAAACGCCTCGGGCGAATCGTCCGCCAGAAAGTCGGCGACCTCCTCGGGCGTGGGCGGCAAACCGGTCAGCCCGAAGCTCGCCCGACGGATCAACGTCCGCTTGCTGGCCGGATCCACGGGCGTCAGGCCTTCGGCTTCTAAGCGCGCCAGCACAAAGCGGTCCAACGGTCGCTGGGGCCAGGCCGAGCGTTTGACCTCCGGCGGCTCGACGGCTTGCGGCGGCTGATAGGGCCACTGCTCGCGAGCGGCGGCCAGGTCGATGGCCACCGCCGCCGAGGAGGTGCCATCTCGCGGATCGGGCGCGCCCATCGCAATCCACTCAACAAATCTGGCGATCTCGGCATCGGCCAACTTGCCCGCGGGCGGCATATCGAAGGTCTCGTGCCGCAGAGCCGGAATCAGCTCGCCCGCCTCCGGATCGCCGGGCACCACGGCCGGTCCGCTGGGACCGCCCTTCCGCAGCCCCTCGCGGGTGTCGAGCAGAAACTCGCCCTGCACGGTCTTCGAGTCGGCCGCGTGGCACTCGTAGCAATGCTTCGTCAGCACCGGGCGAATATGCTTCTCGAAGAATTCGAGACCCTCGGGCGACGGGGCCTCGTCGGCCCGCGGCTCCTCGGCGATTAGCCCGCCAGCCAACACACCCAGCAAGACGGCGACCAGCGCGGTGGCTCGAACAATCCCCTGCTTCATCCTGCTTCCCCTCGCCTGGTTCAGGCCGATCGGACCCCAACGGCCCATCAACCCATCAACGCGTGTGGATGGATGATACCGTACTGGCGAGCCCAACTCCACCAGAAAACACGGGGGGCGGCCGCCGGCTCTTCCATGTTGGGGGGTAACTCGCCGGGAGGAGAGGTTCAGCGGATGAACTCAATCGCCAGCGGATACTTGAACCGCTTGCCATGGCTCACCTGATAGGCGGCGATGATGGGAACGATCAAGCAAAGAAGGGCGAGAAGGAGCAGCATGAGCACGCCAACCAATGCTGGGATCAGCAAGATCGAGATCACCGTGTACAGCAGGACCGAGCAAAACCAGTTGACCAGCGCCTTCCCGTGGGGGTCCAACCCGGGATATCTGGGGGCCAGTCCCAGCCAGATCACCAAGGGGAAGAGCAGCCCAATACCCGGCGCTAAAATCCCCATATATTGCGACAGATGCAGGAGCACCGCCCACTGCCGGGTTTCTCGGTCCAACTTGCTGGGCGGAGGCAGGGCCTTGCGCACCAAGTCCGACTCGATCTCGGGGAACGATTCGCTCTCGAAGTCCGGGAAACCATCGGCGCCAGTCTCCTCCGCTTCGGCGGAATCGCGATCCGGCCCTTCGTCTGGGAGCGGCTCGTCGGATGAACCTGCCGACGTGTGGTCTTCTTGCGGCGCGAACTCGTCCGGTGCGAACTGTTCCAGCGAGAACTCGTCCAGTGACGGATCGAGCCGTGATTGTTCCCACAGCAACCGCGCCTTGGCCGCGGCAAACTCGGCGTCGGTTAAGGCTCCCGACTGAAAAAGTTGCTGAAGCCTTTCGAGTTCGTCCACGATGCCCATCGCTGGGTGCTCTTCGACCGTCGGTGTGCGGAAATGCGTGGGCCGGCCCGACCGCTGGGGGATCCTCGGGGCCCGAAGATCGCCCAGGCTAACAGGTGCGTTCCACACCCGAAAGAGTGAGAGCGCAACAGAAAGGGCAGTCTCACCCGGAGGCGGACTGCCCAAGC
Organism: Planctomycetales bacterium; assembly: GCA_050486385.1. Classification (GTDB taxonomy): domain Bacteria; phylum Planctomycetota; class Planctomycetia; order Pirellulales; family Pb10988; genus JBJHDE01. The sequence goes on from JBJHDE010000052.1 coordinate 7,855, forward strand.
ATTTCCATGACGGCAAAGGCGTGTTTTTGCCCCAGCCAGCGGCTCACTCGTCCAGTAGCGGCATGCCGAGGCTGTGCCACTCGGGGTGTTCCTGCTCGATCATGCCTCGCAGCTTCTGCATGGCCCGACCCTCGATCTGGCGGACCCGCTCTTTGCTCACGCCCAGGGCGGTGCCGATTTGCTGCAGGGTGTGGGGCTGCATCTCGTCGGACAGGCCAAACCGCATGTTGACGATGATGGCCTCCCGCTCGCTGAGCCGACCGACCAAGCGGGCCATCGCCGCCCGCAGTCGGTCGTAGTCGGTCTCGGTGAGTTGATCGAGGGTGTCCTCGGGGGCTGGGCCTTCGAGAGCCTCTTCCTCGTTGGACAGGAACCGCGTTTTCCGCTTGTGCCGATCGCTGATGGTGCGAAAGAAGTTGCGGCGGATGGCCCAGGTGGCATAGGTGCTGAAGCGGAAGCCCCGGGCGAAGTCGAACTTCTCGACCGCCCGGATCAGCGAATCGTTGCCGTCGCTGACCAGCTCGTCGAAGCTGGTCAACGGCTCGACGTACTTCTTGGCGATGGAGACGACCAGCCGCAAGTTGCAGCGGATGATGTGGTTACGAATCCGCTCGGCCCGAGCCATCAGGTCCTCGATCTTGGCCAGCGCACTCGGGCTGGGTCGGCGATCGTTGAGGCCGCTCCGCAGGGCCGCGGCATGGTGCTTCAGGAAGTTCATGCGGCGGAACAGTTCGGCCTCGTCTTCCTTCGACAGCAAACTGGTCGAGTACAGACTCTGCAGATAGGCCGGCAGTCCCTTGGGCAGCTTCTTGGGGCCGGTCTCCTCGGCGGTTCGGGTCAGGAGTTCGAGTTCGCTTTGCTCGTCGACCAGTTCGCCAATCACGCCGGGGTCGTCGAACTCGTCGTTGGGAATGCTCTCGACCGAGGTCGCCAACACCTGATCGACGCTTTCCAGGCGTTGCCGCGCGTTGCTGACCGGACGACGGGGACGACGGTGAGAAGCGGCCGAGACCTGCGAGGGGGAAGCTGTAACGGTCATTGAAGCCTCGAGAGACGGAGTCGGGGGAATCGTCGCTGCCGAGGAGATTCGCCAGCGTCTCGGCCGCCGATTCAGCCGATTCCAAAAAAAATCGGCCAAATCGTTCACTCCAAAGTACGGGGGCCAGGCAGGCGAGTCAAGCACTTCTCGCTTGCGATTTCTCGGGATAATCCCTTGATAAACAGAGTTATTGCTGTC
>JBJHDE010000052.1:9101-15647 GCA_050486385.1 Planctomycetales bacterium
GCGTGTCGAGGCGAGGGTGAGGCCGGTCATGGGTCAGTACCTTGGCTTGGGGGTCGGCGAGTTGGAAGGGGCAAGTGCCCGGTGCCGTAGGAACTGAACGACTATAAATCGTTCAAATCGTTCACATTGTGACCGGCAAATCGGCCAATCCGCTCGCCAAGGCTCGACTCTTGGTCTCGCAGCCCCCCCGCCGGCATGTCCCGCCAGAACTGATCTGGGCATTTGGGCGGCCCGGGTGGTATGGTTCGCCCGCCGCGTGTTCTGGAATGATCACGGAGTGGGACTCTTGGCCACGTTCGACGGAGCAACAATTCGCCCGAACCGACCGCGAGCCGGTTCAGCGACTAGCGGGCTGGTCAGCCTGTTGGTGCTGGCCCTGCTGGCCGCGTGCGGCGGCGATGCGCTGGCCGGCGAAGGCCACGTCGAGTTCCGCTTGCGGGTCCAGTGGGGTGGCGGTGAGCCCCGCTTGTGGGACGGGCGACTGGGTATTGAAGGCGGCCTGGTCGAGCGATTCGAGCTGTTGGGCCATGCCGTCGACGAAGCGGCCGCCGTGTGGATCGACCAAGGCCAGCTTCGCATTCAAACACCCACAACACGGTCGTATCAGGGTGTCGACCTGTTGGTCAGCGGCCCACCCGAGGCCGAATTGGTGCTTGAGTTCGAAGAGCCTGGCCAGCCCGGGGCCCGCCCCCGCGAGACCCGCGTCTCGCTGGAATCGCTCATCGGCAAAGTCCACGAGGCCGACCTCGACGACCAAGGCAACTGGGTCCAGATTCGCCGTGCCCCGGGCGATCGGCTGCGGGTGCGGTTGGACCGGCCTCAACCGTTGTTTACGCCCGGCGAATTGGTGAGCTTCGAGTTCCGGCCGGTCTATCCCGGCATCAAGGCCGGCACCGAAGTGGACGTGGATATCTCGTTGGAGCGTGCCCGCGGTGGCGGCGTGGTGCAGACCCTGCCCACGGTGCGGCGACGGGTGGAAGCCAGCGACGGCGTGCTGGGCCTGGCCCCGCTGGGTTCGATTCCCGGCGAGTTCGTCGCCCCCGAGGCCGAAGGCGTTTACGAGATTAGCTGCAAGCTGGCCACGCGACGTTGGAACCTGCACCCGCGACTGGGCGGAAACTGGCTCAGCGATGTGGTCGTCGAGCGGCGAGTGGCCATCGTGGTGCTGGCGACCGAACGGCCCGCCAACGAGGCCTCGCCCAGCGAAGACATCGACACCTCGGCCCCGGTGATTCTGCGAATCGACCCGGCTCATCCCGGCTGGCGGCAGCAGATTAGCCGCTTCAACCTGATTCCCGGCTGGAACCGCGGGCCGTTGGGGGCCGGAACCGCCGCGGTGCTGCCCTACGACGCCCGCAACGAAGGCCGTGGGCGGATGTGGCAGTTGATGCAGCTTGGCACGGGACCGGCGGCCAACGAGCCGGCCTGGCAAGCCTTTCCTTTGCGGATCTCGCGGATCGGCGGGCCGCATCTTTTGGAGATCGATTACCCCCGCGACCTGCCACAAACGATGGGCATCAGCGTCCTGGACCCGGGTAGCGAAGGCCGCGGTCCAATGCGGACGCTGGCCAGTGGGCTGGACGTGCCCGACGAGGCCGCCTTGCAAGGAGCGGGCTTGCTGACGCATCGGGTGTTGTTCTGGCCGCAGTCGCCCAATCCGTTGGTGCTGGTCTCGAATCAACGGCCCGACGGTTACGCCGTGTTCGGCGAGCTGCGGGTCCGGCGGATCGACGAGCCCTTGCAGGCCCCGCCGCGACGCTCGGGCCAGGGGCCTCGGCGGTGGGTGGGCACTTGGCTCCGCGAGCCGGCGTTTACCGAAGCCCTGTTGGCCGATGAACCGTTTGACCGCACCAGCGGCCGCGGCATCAAGGATTGGACTACCTTCCTGCAGGGCGGCGAGCGGCTGATCGGATCGTTGCATCACCGCGGGCAGAACCTGCTGATGCTGACGGTGGCCGCCGGCGGCCACACGATCTATCCCAGCGACCACTGGCGCTCGGGCAGCCGCCACGATACGGGCACCCTGGGCAATCACGTGCCCGAGTCCCTGCAACGCGACGGCCTGGAACTGGTCTTCCGGCAGTTCAACCGACATCCCACCCTGGGGCTGGTGCCGGTGATTCGGTTTGACGGCCCCCTGCCGGCGGTCGAGACCATGGCCCGTCGCCGCGATGGCTCGCACATTGGGCTGGATCTGGTGGGGCCCGATGGGCGCTCGTGGCGGGAGAATCCCCAACGCGACGGCCCGCTTTACAATCCCCTGGACGATCGCGTGCAGGAGGCCATGGTGGCCGCGGTCCGCGACCTGGCCCTCCGCGGAAGCTCGCACCCGGCGTTTTGGGGCGTGGGTCTGGAGATCAGTTGGGATTGCTCGACCCAGTTGCCCGGGGTGGCCTGGGGAATCGACGATCGCACCGTCGACCGCTTCGCCCGCGAGACCGGACACAGCATCCCCGGCGATGGGCCAGAGCGGTTTCAACAGCGGACCGCCGCACTGGCCCGCGAACCGCTCAGGCGGCATTGGTTGCAATGGCGGGCCAATCGCCTGGCCGGCCTGTTTCATCGGATGCAGTCCGAGCTGCGTCGCGCGCGTCCCGAGGCCCGGCTGGTCCTGCTGCCGCACCAGCCGTTCGCAAGTCCCGAGGGGCAACGCGCCCTGCGGCAGAGCATTCCCCAGGGCGTGCCACTGAGCGAACCCCTGCTGACCATCGGCCTGTGGCCCCAGCACTACGAAGGCGATTCTTCCCCGTGGCTGGTTCGCCCCTACACCTTGGCCACGGCCGCCGATCGGCCCTTGGGCGCGTTGAGCACGGCCCTGGATCACTCCGGCGAACTGGATCAAGAATTTGCCCGCGGGCGTGGCGGGGCGGTGATGTTGGTCCGCGCCGCGCGCCGGCTCCGCCTGCCCAGCTTCGAGGCCCAGGATCCGTTCAAGACGGGTCCATTAGAAATGAGCCTGCCGGTCGCGCCGGTGGGCTGGCGGCAACGCCAGGCGGCAGCCCAGGCCGTGGCCGCCGGCGACCCGCTGGTGATGATCGAGACCGCACATCAGTTTTCGCACACCACCGATTCTGACCTCCGCCCCCTGTGGCGGGCCTGGGCCCAACTGCCCGCCCAACCCTTCCGTCCGCTGGGTGGCGTCAATCAGCCGGTCGTGGCCCGCACGCTCTCGACGGAGCGCGAGACCTACATCTACCTGGTCAACGATTCGCCCTGGCCGGCCAAGCTGACACTGGAGGTCAACGCCCCAGCCAACTGCCAGGCCCGACGGCTGGGCAGCCAAGAACCGGCCAGTTGGTCCGCCTCTCAACGCTTGTGGAAGGTGCCGCTGGAACCCTACGAGTTCCGCGCGGTCGTCTTCGATTCGCCCGCCGTCCGCTTTCAGCCCCAGGACGTGGACATCGCCGAATCGGTCCGCGTCCGTCTGGAGCGCGAGGTCAACGAACTGGCCGACCGCGTGGCGGCCCTGCGGCCCCAAGATCCCGATGGCGGCGGCATTCCCGTGACCATCTGGAACCTGCAAGATCGCCTGGAGAACGCCGGCTTCGAGACCTCCGGCGACAGCGGCCAGCTTGTGGGCTGGGTGGCCAATCGCCAAGACGGGGTCGAGGTGGAATTGCTGCCCACCCGGCCACACACCGGCAAGCTGTGTTGTCGACTCGCCAGCACCGGGCCCATCGCCACGTTGGCCAGTCCCACGTTCGAGCCGCCCCAGACCGGCGTGGTGTTGCTGGCCGCTTGGATTCGCACCGCGGGGGCCCCGCCGCCCTCGACGTTGCGGTTGGCCATCGAAGCCACCCACAACGGCAAACCCTATTACCGCATCGCCCCGCTGGGCGGCGATCCGGGCAATCCGCAGCTCGGTCCGCGGTGGCACCGCTATCTGGTCACCTTCCAGGATCTGCCGCTGTCGGGGCTCCGCGATATGCGGATTCGCTTCGATCTGATGGGCGCCGGCGAGGTGTGGATCGACGACGTGCAGTTGGCCAGCGTCCTGCTGAGCGAGCCCGAACTCGTGCAGCTTCGCAAAACGATGGCCACCGCCCGCTTTGCCCTGGGTGCGGGCCGCTGGAGCGATGTGCATCGGCTGCTGGCGGGCTTTTGGCCGCGTCAACTGGCCGACGAGGTCTCGCTGGTTCACACCCACGTTGCCGCCGAGGCCGCTCCCCGCGACGACGCCCCGCCGGCCGACACGCCCCCGCCCCAAGAAGCCCAACGCAACGGAGGCTGGTACAACCGCCTCTGGAATTGGTGGTAATTCGCCACCCCACGGCATTCGTTCGCCCCCCACCAAAGCCCCAACGGGGCGACCCCGCGATAGCCCAGGGCAAAACCCTGGGTTTTGGGCGATCACCCCACGCCCCAAAAAAAGCCCCAACGGGGCGACCCCACGATAGCCCAGGGTAAAACCCTGGGTTTTGGGCGATCGGCCCACGCCCCAAAAAAAGCCCCAACGGGGCGACCCCACGATAGCCCAGGGTAAAACCCTGGGTTTTGGGCGATCGGCCCCGCCACACCCCACACCCCAAAAACATCCACACCCCTCATTCCACCCGGCGGCCGATGGCGTCGGATGGCATCGGCGTCTTCGTCCGGCGTGGCGCTCCCGCATTCCCAGGGTTGCACCCTGGGCTAACGAAGCGCCGCCCCGTTGGGGCTGGTGGAGGTGTTGGTAATGCTGTTTCACGGCCCCGCATTCCCAGGGTTGCACCCTGGGCTAACGAAGCGCCGCCCCGTTGGGGCTGGTGGTGATGCTGGTGATTTTGTTTCCCGGCCCCGCGTTCCCTGAAGGTGTTCGGCGCCAGCGGTCCGAAACTTCGCTTTCGGGATTTGGGGCTTTCTGCTAGGGTGCGCTCTGAAGTGTTTTTCTCAACGGCGGATGGAACCAGCCGGAGGCGAAGAAAATGGCAGGCACGCGCCGTGCAACTCGGCAACCGATGGGCAAATTGGCCCTGGTCGGTGGATTGGTGGCTCTGGGACTGCTGGGCATTGCCCAGGCCCAACGGATTGCTCAGCAGTCGGCCTCGGCCGAACCGCCCATGAGCGAACGTCCGGCGAGCAATCCCTTTGCGCCCACGACCGATTCGCCCGGCGAACCGGAATTGGCCCCGCCCCGCGGTCCAGATCGCGAGGTCGAACCCTGGCCGATGCCCAGCCCCGCGCCGGGCGGCGCCGCGGTGCCGGAACCACGCGGCCCGATGAGCCTGACTCCGCCCGGCGGTCCGACCCCGGCGAGCACCACGACCGGCGAGGCCGAGCCCATGCGGTGGCAATCGGACTTTGTGGTCGATGTGATCGACGAAGACGAAGGGCCCGACGGGTTGACTCCCCCGCCCAGCCGCGTGCCGCCGCCGTCGGCAGCGCCCATGGCGTCGCCCTTCGCCGAACCCGGTTCAGCCGCCGCCCCGCCGGGGTTTGATCTTCCCGAGGCCTCGGCTCCGCTAGGTGTGCCAGTGGCCGAGGAACCCCTCGCTCCCACCGAAGCACAACCCAGCCCGATCCGCGAGCCCGAGCCCATCCGGGAACCCGAGCCCGTCGACGTGGTTAGCCCACCCGAGCTGCCACGCGAAGTCGAACCCGTGGGCGAGCCCCTGCGGATGCGGGCCACCGAACCGCTGGGCGAGCCGATTTCGGTCGTCATCCCCGACGAGCCGGAACCCGTTGACGAACCAACACCCGAGGGCAGTGCGGCCTTCGATCCGTTTGATGGTCCGCCTCGCGGCGCGGCTCCCATGTTGGCGTCGCAACCGATTGCCGAGCCGATTGCGGACGAGCCGGTCAGTGTCGAGCCCGAGCCCAGGACGGTTCCCGAACCACCGGCCCCGCCGCCGGCCGAAGCGGCCGCGGTGGCGGTGACTCCGGCGCGATCGGCCAATCGTGAAGGGTCGGGCGAACCCGGCAGCCAGGAGATCGCCGGCCCGCAGCAGGCCCGGGTGATTGTCGAACGGCGGGCCCCGGCCGAGGTCCAGGTCGGTCAGCCGATGATCGTGGAACTCGTGGTCCAAAACACGGGCTCGACCGCCGCCGAGCGGATTGAGCTGCACGACAGCATTCCCCAGGGAACGCGGTTGCTGGAGGCCTCGCCTCAACCCAGCCAAAACAGCGGCGGCCGCCTGAGCTGGCAGCTCGGCAGTCTGCCGCCCGGCGAAGAGACCATCGTGCGGTTGCAGCTCTTGCCACTGGGCGAAGGCAATGTGGGCAGCGTGGCCCGGGTGTCGTTTGCCACCAGCGCCACCAGCGCCACACGGGTGACGCAACCCAGGCTGGAAGTCGCCGTCAACACCGCCGACAGCGTAATGATCGACGATGACGTGACGCTGGCCATCAAGATTGCCAACACCGGCACGGGACGGGCCAACGGTGTGGTCGTTCGCGAGCGCATTCCCGCCGGCCTGCGGCATCCGGCCGGTGACGAGCTGGAGTACGTCGTCGGCCAGCTCAATCCCGACGAGCACCGCGAAATCAAGCTCACCCTGAAAGCCGTGCAGGCCGGGCGAATCATCAACGAATTGACCGTGCTGGCCGAAGGCAATCTCGAGCCGCAGG
>JBJHDE010000053.1:0-13596 GCA_050486385.1 Planctomycetales bacterium
CCGTTCGACCATCCGACGGGCCAGCAAACACGCACGGGCAAAGCTGGGCTCCTCGGGTTTGCAGCCGTACAGGGCCAGGGTGTGGCGACTCTCGCTGCGGAGGTTCATCAGCTCGGGGGCCGAGGTCTGCAAGCGAAAGGCCATCTCGTAGCTGGCCATGCGGGTGGCGATTTCGGGATCGCCGTCGCGGTCAAGCTGCCGTTGATTGAGCTGGGCGATGGCGTTGAGCGAATCGCGCTGCAAGCGGCGATCCACGCCCGCGGGGTTCGAGGTGTGCAGAATCGCGTCGCCGGAATTGCGGAACCGCACGCCGCTATACAAGGTGGACAGAAAGCCGCTGGACCAGTTGGCCGAACCGCCGCTGATGCCGCTGCCGGTCGACAGCACGACAAAGGCTGGCAGGTTCTTGGTCTCGCATCCCAAACCGTAAACGACCCACGAACCCAGGCTGGGGCGGCCGGGCTGACTGAAGCCGGTGTTCAGAAAAATCTGGCCGGGGGCATGGTTGAACTGATCGGTGTGAACGCTGCGAATGATGGTGATATCGTCGACCACCCGCGCCAGGTGAGGCAGCATCTCTGAGAGTTCGGCCCCACTGCGACCGTACTTGCCAAAGCGAAACTGTGGGCCCAGCACGGCGGCATCGGGGCGGATGAAGGCGTAGCGCTGATCGCCAATCACGCTTGCTGGCAGCGGCTGCCCTTCGCGTTTGGCGAGTTCTGGTTTAGGATCAAACAGATCGAGTTGGCTGGGCGCACCGGCCATGAACAAATGAATGACCGCCTTGGCCTTGGGGGCGAAGTGCGGGGGTCGGACTTCAAGCGGGTCGGCGGCACGCGCCGGCGAAGCCAGCGCCCCGGTCATCAGACTGGCTAGCGCCATCTTACCCACACCCACCCCGCACTCGTTCAGAAAGTAGCGACGGCTGCGGGCGGTGTTGGCGGCCAGGTGTTGCGCTTCCGCGGGAGGGGTTTTCATCGCCGAGTCACCATTTCATCGAGATTGAGAATCACGCGGGCCAGGGCTGTCCAGGCGGCACGTTCCACCGGGTCGCCGCGGCCCTCGCCCGCCAGGGCCGTGGCGTTGAGCTGCCCGCTTCGGAGGTGGCGGCGCTGGGTCTGGAAAAACTCCATCAGCACGGTCAGCTCGTCGGGTTCGGGTGGGCGGCTCAGGCACTGTTCAAACAGTTGCCGCATGCGGTCGCTGAGCGAACCCTGTCGGTTGGCGAAGCTGCCACCCAGGGCCTGGGCGGCCTCCATGAACATCGGATCATTCAGCAAGTTGAGCGCTTGCAACGGCGTATTCGACCGGTCACGGCGGGCCACGCAGGCCTCGCCACTGGGCGCATCAAAGGTATCGGAAAACGCAAACGGAGCGGTCCGTTTACTGAATGTGTACAGCGTGCGGCGATAACGATCGTCGCCGGTACTGGTGGTCCATTGGAATTTGCCAAACAGGCCTTCACTGGTCACGCTGTCGGGTTGGGGCGGAAACACACTCGGCCCACCGAGCCGATGTTTCAACAGACCACTGGCGGCCAGAACGGAATCGCGAATCTGCTCGGCCTCCAACCGGCCACGCGGCCCCCGTGCCAGCAGACGATTCTGAGGATCGAGTTGCCGCAATTCCGGCGTGACACGCGAGGCCTGGCGGTAGGTGGCGCTGGTGACCATCAACCGGTGCAATTGCTTCACACTCCAGCCCGTCGTGGCAAACTCCACGGCCAGCCAGTCCAGCAACTCGGGGTGGGAAGGCAACTCGCCCTGCAAGCCAAAATCATCGACCGTGGCCACCAGGCCAGTACCAAAGATGGCGGCCCAATGCCGATTGACCGCCACCCGGGCCGTGAGGGGGTGATCGGGTTGAAACATCCACTTAGCCAGCCCCAGCCGATTGTGCGGCAGTTGCTTGTCCAAGGGCGGCAGCACCACCGGTACGCCCGGGCGGACTTGCTCGGTGGGATCCAGATACTCGCCCCGATGATGCATGAACGTCGGCCGGGTGTGATCGGCCGGACGCTCTTGCATGACCAAGGTCAGGGTCGGCTTGGGCATCGATCGGCGGAGGCGATCCAACTGTTTGTGAGCCTCGGCCAGTTGAGGAGTCCGCAACAGGAACGTTTCGTACATCCGCCGCTGCTCGTCGGGGCTCCAGGTTTCGGTTGGCCGATGCAACAGGGCGAGGATCTCGTCATCCAAGTCGCTGGCCGGATAGTCGTCGCGGGGATCGGTGGTCACCGCAATGCGAAATCGGCCCAGACCCGCGGCATAATGACGTTCAAACAGCAAACGCAGCGTCCAGTTGTCGGTCCACAAGGGCTCGTCGAGTTCAAACACCGCCACAATCCGGGTCCCTTGCTCGCCAGCAATGGCCCAACCCGATTGCGGATCGCCATCAATTGCATTGGCCGAGACAAAACGGGTGTTGGCGAACGAGTGATTCGCGCTCCGCCACGTCGCCGGGCCCTCGGGCGATTCGACCGTGATCTCGCTGAGAAAGAAGTCGCCGGCTCGGCCTTCGTAATAGACCCGGCCAGGCCCGCGGTCGGGCAACCGCTCGTCGGGCAGGGCTTCCAGGCGAATGGCACGAACTCCGCGAGGAGCGTCACGAAAATCGAGCTGATACTCGTCGCGCTTGGTCATGTCGCCCGAGACGAACACCGCGTGATCGGGCTCGATGGTCAACCGCGGAACTTCGGACTCCGCCCGAGCTGGGCGAAGCACCTGCCAACGCACCGCGCGATTCCGTTGGTCTTTCACCCAGGCGTCGAAGGCCTCACGCAGGGCCTGTTGGCGACGTTCTTCGTCCGAGCCGCTGAGGGTCTCCGCGCGTCCCAGGCTGAATCGGAAGTGGCCCAGAGTGTGATAGCTGCCGTAATTCTGCTTCAGAGAGATCCTGAGCGGGCTGCCCGCCGGTACGTCCAGCGGTGGCTCCAAGCGGAAGGTGGCCGTGCGATTGGTGTTGAGCTTGCCGTCGCCGGTATCGATGGCCCAGCCGGTTTCGGGTTTGCCGTCGATGGCATGAGCCACGGGAAAATTCGCCTGCGAGGCGTCGGCTTGGGCCTCGACCAGATTGATCACCCGACGATGCCCTTCCCGCCCAGCAATCGGCACGCTGAGTTGCAGCTCCGACAGCACGAAGTTGCCATTCTCGGCCCGTCCGGGACCGCCCCGCGGCAGCGAATCGTGCGTCAAGGCTTCCAACCGCAAGTGCGTGGCGCCGGGCTCGGGGGCCAGCAGTTCGAGATACACTTCGCCCCGCAGTGGGCCGGGCGGAGGAAACAGAACGGAGCCATCGTCTTGAATGGTCGCTCGCTCGGGCGAGCCGGTCCCCACCGAGACCGGCCGCAACGGCTGGTACTGCACCGAATCCACCGGAAAACGCTGGGGCAAGTCGGCCACCAAAGCGTCAATCCGTTCTTGATGGGCCGCACGCCGCGCGCGGAGATCCTCGTCCCACAGCTCAAGGCTGGGCTCGTCGGCGTTATTCAGAAACGCGAAGAACTGGAAATACTCGTGATGCGTGATCGGATCGTACTTGTGGGTATGGCACTGGGCGCAGCCCAGCGTCAGCCCCAGCCAGGTGGTTCCGGTCGTGGCCACGCGATCGACGATGGAGTAGTAACGGAATTCGAGCGGGTCGATGCCGCCTTCTTCGTTGAGCATCGTGTTCCGATGGAACCCGGTGGCCACCTTCTGGGCGTCGGTCGCCTCGGGTAGCAGGTCGCCAGCCAACTGCTGAATGCTGAACTCGTCGAACGGCAGATCGTCGTTCAGCGAGTTAATGACCCAATCGCGATAGGGCCAAATCGAACGTGGCCGGTCCTTCTCGTATCCGTTGGTATCGGCGTAGCGTGCCAGGTCCAGCCAACGCCGGGCCCACCGCTCGCCGTATCGCGGGCTGGACAACAAGCTTTCGACCAAGCGTTCGTAGGCATCCGGCCGCGTGTCGCTGACAAAGGCCTCCACTTGCTCGGGCGTGGGCGGCAGGCCAATCAGGTCCAGCGACACCCGCCGGATCAGCGTGCGACGGTCGGCCTCGGGCGAAGGCGCCAGCCCCACGCGTTCCAGCCGAGCCAAGATGAAACGATCAATGGGATTGTGGGACCAATCGCGATCACGGACCGGCGGCAAAAGCTGGGGCTTGGGCGGAGTGAACGCCCAGTGGGGTTCGTAGTGAGCGCCTTCGGCAACCCAACGCCGCAGCGTGGCGATTTCCTCGGCGGTGAGTTCCCGCTTGGTCGACTCGGGCGGCATCCGCGTGAATTCGTCGTCGGCGGTGATCCGGGCCACCAACTCGCTCTGGTCGGGATCGGCCGGCACAATCGCCCGCAAGCCCGATTCGGCCTCGGCCAACGCACCGTCGCGGGTGTCCAGACGCAGGCCGCTTTCGCGTGTGCCCTCGTCGGGCCCATGGCAGGTGAAACAGTGCCGCGCCAGGATTGGCCGCACGTCGCGACTGTACGAGAGTGTCGCGTTGGCGATTTCGGGCTCCTGGGCCGCAACCGATGTCGTCCAGGCTGGCAGCACCACGCCCAAGACCGCGAGGCAAGCCAATCGATCAAGTAAACTCAAGCCCACGTGTTTCATCATGCTGGCGATGGAGGGAGATACAGGGCAGGCTCCGTCACGAGTGTTCCAAGCAACGCGGGGGGCACTGACCCACCGGGGCGCTTCTGGTGTTCGGCTATCGCCGTCACGGCAGTTGACGACATCCCCTTGGGTCGCGCTTCAAGTTTCTGGGGTGGAGTCCGGTTCCTGGGACTACGGGACTCAGGGAACCTGGGCACACCCCCCAAGCGAAGCGGCGGCCAAGTGTTTGGTCCATCAATATCGATTGATGCATCAAAGTCTACCTTATCACCCGCGTCGGCCGATTGCGAGCCAATCCGCCGGAGTCGCGGATTGGAACGTCGCCCGCGGCGGTTGCGTTGCAGGGGCGGTTCGGCGAACCCGTGGGGTGGGGACATCGTGACTGGCTTTCCGTTCAGTCAAGTATGCCGTTCCTTGACGGACGGCGAGATCGACGGGGGAGGGCCACTTTGGTGGCAATTCGCGATGGCTGGCGCTTGGCAGGCGGTGGTGAGTGTGTAGGGTGGACCGACGCGGGGCTTCCTGGCCACGTGGGCACTTCTCAACTCGAGGAATTGGCAGGTCACCAATGGGCGGACGATTCGCGTTGGTCATAGGCGCGCTGTTGGGCGCGCTGGCCGTGGGGGCCGGGGCCTTCGGGGCCCATTCGTTGGACACGCCCGAGATGCGAGAGCGCTTTAGCCTCGACGATGAGGACTTCAAGAACTTCGAAACGGCCGTGCGGTATCAGTTGGTGCATGCCTTGGCCTTGTTGGCGACCGGGCTGGTGGGCCTCACGACACGACGCACGGGCTGGTCGGGCGTGGCCTGCTTTTGCTTTTTCGTGGGTGTCGTGCTGTTCTCGGGGTCAATCTATGTGTTGGTTTTCGAGGGCCCTCGCTGGGTGTGGCCACTGACCCCAATCGGAGGCGTGCTGCTGATTCTCGGCTGGTTGGCCCTGTCGATCGCCGGCTGCGGTTGCCTCTCGGCCAAGCCGACCGAGGCACCGACGGCTACGACCGCCCCGGTCGAGTCCCGAGCCATCGCGTCGACGGCACCCGAGCCGAATGAGGAGGGCGGCCAATGGCGCGTGGGGCCCTGATCACCGGCATCACCGGTCAAGACGGCTCGTACCTGGCCGAATGGCTGCTCAAGCAAGGCTACCAGGTCCACGGCTTGGTCCGACGCCTGAGTACGCCGAATCTGGGGCGAATCGAGCACCTGCTGGACCGGATCACCCTGCATAGCGGCGACTTGTTGGACGAGTCGTCGCTGACGCGGGTGCTGGAAGCCGCCGCCGTGCAAGAAGTGTACAACCTGGCGGCACAGAGCTTTGTGCCGGCCAGTTGGGAGCAACCCATTCTGACCAGCGAGTTCACCGCCCTGGGAGTCACGCGGCTGCTGGAGGCCGTTCGCCGGGTGGATCCCACGATCCGCTTCTATCAGGCCAGCAGCAGCGAGATGTTCGGCCATGTGCAGGAGGTTCCCCAGCGGGAGACGACTCCGCTGTATCCGCGGAGCCCCTACGGCGTGGCCAAGGTTTACGGTCACTGGATTACCGTCAACTACCGCGAGAGCTTCGGCCTGTTTGCGGCCAGCGGAATCCTGTTCAATCACGAGAGCCCGCGGCGTGGCCTGGAGTTCGTTACTCGGAAAATCACCGACGGAGTGGCGCGGATTCACCTGGGGCTGGGCGATTCGCTGGCCTTGGGCAATCTGGAGGCCCAGCGGGACTGGGGCCATGCGGCCGACTACGTGCGGGCCATGTGGCTGATGCTTCAGCAGGAAGAGCCGGACGACTATGTCATCGCCAGTGGGCAGATGCACACGGTGGGCGAATTCTGCCGCCTCGCGTTTGGCCATGTGGGCCTGGATTGGCAAAAGTACGTGACCAGCGACCCGCGGTTTTTCCGGCCGGCCGAGGTGCATCAGTTGGTCGGCGACAGCACGAAGGCCCGCGAAAAGCTGGGGTGGACGCCAGCGATTGGCTTCGAGCAGCTCGTGGCCGAGATGGTGGATGCCGATCTTGCCCGACTGCGAAACATTGCCCCGCCGGGCCAAACGACTTAGGATTCACCCCAGCGGTCGAGTGGATCGGCCGCTCGATATGCAACCCGACAACTTCGAGGCGATGAACATGAGCAACGGTTGGAGCCGACGAGACCTGCTGACCCGCGGCGGACCGATGGCATTTCTGGGCGGATTGGGCCTCAGTGGCCTGGGCCAGACCCTGGCGGCCCAAGATGCCCAAGCTGCCGAAAAGAGCGTGGTTCTCGACCAGTTCCGGCAGGCGTTTGCCGATGGGGCCTACGCCTTGCCTAAGCTGCCCTACGCCTACGATGCCCTCGAGCCCCACATCGATGAAGCCACCATGCGGCTGCATCATGACAAGCATCACCTGGCCTACGTCAACGGGCTGAACGCCACGGTGGCGAATCTGAAGAAGTACGCCTCGGAGGGCGAGCAGGACCCGATCCGGCTGGAGACCTTGCAGCGGAACCTTAGCTTCCATGGTGGCGGGCACGTGCTGCATACGGTGTTTTGGGCGACCATGGCCCCACCGGAAAACGGCGAGAACAAGCCCAGCGGCGCATTGGCCAAGGCCATCGACTCGTCGTTTGGCAGCTTCGACGGCTTCAAGAGCCTGTTCAGCCAGGCCGCCGGTGCCGTCAAGGGCAGTGGTTGGGCCGTGCTGTACTACGAGCCGCTGGGCGACATGCTGGTGGTCAACAGCCTCAACGAGCACGACACCAAGCTCATCTCGGGGTCGATTCCCCTGTTGCCGCTGGATGTGTGGGAGCACGCCTACTATCTGAAGTACCAGAACGATCGCGGAGCCTACATCAAGGCCTACTTCAACGTGATCAACTGGAAGGCCGTCAGCGAACTCTACAACCTGCACCGCGACGGGCACAAACGGGTGGCCACGAGCTAAGCCACTGGGCTCCGCGAGCGGGACATCCTGAGGAAAAGCCGCGACGCCGCCTCCCCGCTTGGGGTGTGGCGTCGCGGTCGTTTCCGCCGGGGGGAATCGACGCGGCCGCCGCCTGGGGCCTTGACGACAACCGCCCAGGGTGGCGTGATAAGACAGACTGACAGCTTCCCACCGACCGTCGAGAGCCCTGAGCATGTCGCCTGGTGATTTGGTTGCCGCCCTTGGACAGGTTCCTGATCGGACCGGCCGCTTTGGTCGGTTCGGGGGACGCTATGTCCCTGAGACGCTGATGCAGGCCCTCGACGAATTATGGATCGAGTACGAGGCCGCCCGCCGCGATCCAGAGTTTCAAGAGCGACTCCGCGGCTTGCTGGCCGCCTATGTGGGTCGGCCTTCGCCGCTGTATTTCGCCGAGCGGCTCACCGAGCACTGTGGCGGGGCCCAGATTTGGCTCAAGCGCGAGGATCTCAACCACACCGGCGCCCACAAGATCAACAACACCATCGGCCAGACCCTGCTGACGTTGCGGATGGGCAAACGCCGGGTGATCGCTGAAACCGGGGCCGGCCAGCATGGGGTGGCCACCGCCACGGCCTGCGCACGGTTTGGCTTGGAGTGTGTCGTCTATATGGGCGAAGAGGACGTGCGGCGGCAGAAGCTGAACGTCTTCAAAATGCAGCTCATGGGGGCCGAGGTCCGCCCGGTGAGCAGCGGTTCGCGGACGCTCCGGGATGCCATCAACGAGGCCATGCGGGACTGGATGGCCAGCGTCTACTCGACCCATTACATCATCGGTTCGGTCGTGGGGCCGCATCCGTTTCCGGCGATGGTTCGCGACTTTCAGTCGGTCATCGGTCGCGAGACCATCGAACAAAGCCGCGAACTCATCGGTCGCCTGCCCAACTGCGTGGTCGCCTGTGTGGGCGGTGGCAGCAATGCCGCGGGCATGTTCTTTCCGCTGGTTGATCATGCCGAAGTCGAACTGCTGGGCGTCGAGGCCGGCGGTCGCGGCTCGGCCGCCGGCGAGCATGCCTCGCCGTTGTCGTATGGTTCGCCTGGCGTGCTGCACGGCAGTTTCAGCTACGTCATGCAAGACGACGACGGCCAGACCGCACCGGTCCACAGCGTTTCGGCCGGGCTGGACTATCCCGGCGTGGGCCCCGAGCACAGCTTCTGGAAAGAGACCGGTCGCGTGCGGTACACCCACTGCGGCGACGACGACGCCCTGGCGGCCTTCTACGAACTGTCGCGATTGGAAGGCATCCTGCCCGCCCTGGAGACCGCCCATGCCGTGTGCGTGGCCATGCAAGAAGCTCGCCGACGGGCTCCCGACGAGGTGATTGTGGTCAACCTGTCGGGTCGAGGCGACAAAGACGCCTACGAAGTGGCCGCCCTGAGCGGCAAAAATCTCGACTGAGCCGTGCGCCCCTTCGGCCACTCGTCCCGGTGCCCCGTTATCCCGCGTCCCTTCCCGAGACCCCGAACCTATGCCCGCCCTCGACGACCACTTCGCCCGGCTCCGCGCCGCCGGGCGCAAGGCGTTCATCCCGTTCCTGACCGCGGGCGATCCGGATCTCGATTTCACGTGCGAGGCCATTCGTCGCCTGGCCCAGGCGGGTGCCAGTGTCGTGGAGATCGGCCTGCCCTACAGCGACCCCATTGCCGATGGCCCGGTGATTCAGGCCTCTTACACCCGAGCGCTCAACGCGGGCATCAAGGTCGAGACCATTCTCGAGCGGCTGAGCCAGGTCACCCGCCAGGTCGAAGTGCCGGTGGTGACCATGACCAGCTACGCCATCGTGTATCGTCGCGGGCCCGAGCACTTTGCCGACCAGGCCGCCACGGCGGGACTCGCCGGAGCCATCATCCCCGACCTGCCGGCCGAAGAGAGCGAATCCCTGGCCAGCGTGTTCGCCGAGCGGAACCTCAGTCTGATTCACCTGGTCACGCCAACGACCAGTCGCGATCGCGCCCAGCGGATCATCGCGGCGTCTAGCGGATTTCTCTACTACGTCTCGGTTGCCGGGATCACGGGCGAGCGGACAAACCTGCCCCCTGATCTTGTGGAGAATGTCACCTGGTTGCGGCAGCAAACCGCATTACCCGTCTGCGTGGGATTCGGGATCAGCCAACCCGAGCATGTCCGCCAGTTGCGGGACGTCGCCGATGGTGTCATTGTGGGGAGTGCCCTCGTCCGTCATCAGGAGCAGGTCGGCAACCAAGGTCGTGATGCCGTTCTGACCGAGATCGAGCGACTCGCCACGTCAATGCTAGCCGCGCTGAACGGCACAGATTGACGCAAACGAGCCTTGGGACCCGTCGGAAACTGGCCAATCGGCCTGAAAATGCCACGCCCCGGACGTTAGGGTTTGCTACAAGAGAAGTAATCCCGCGGGATCGTCTGGTCGGCTGCTTTGCCCCTCGTTGAGGTGGCGGGCGGTCAGGGTGGTTCCAGCACGCGACATCGTCACCCGCTTGGCCTCATACGCTCTTGCCGGCGCGCCGCCCCGGAGCACGACTGATCATGGATGCACGACTGATTGTGATCGAGGGCAAAGCCAGCCGCTCGGAGATTGCCCTCAAGCTGCCGACCATCATCGGCCGCCGCCGCGACAGCGGCCTGGTGATCATGCACAAAAGCGTCAGCCGCCAACACTGCGAACTGTTCGAACAGGACGGGCGGGTGTGCGTCCGCGATAACCACTCGGCCAACGGCACCTTCGTCAACGAGCATCGCGTCTCGCAGCGGGTGTTGCATCCTGGCGATAAGCTGCGGGTGGGGCCGCTGCTGTTTCGGGTTGAGTATGTCTATCGCCGGCCGAGCCATGTTCCGGCGGTCGCTCCCAGTGAGTTGGACGAAGAGCCCACGCCGCCCGGCGGCTTGGGCCATCCGCCGTCGGCCCTGACGCATAGCCACGCGCCGGCCGGAATGTCCTTTGCCGACGACGACGGCGGTGACAGCCTGTTCGACGCCCTGGACGAGCCCGACGAGACGGCCCTCAGCGAAGACGATGGCTTTGGCTTTTTAGGCGACGAGGACGACAGCCCCATGGCGCCCTCGACCCAGCCCCTGGACGAAGAGAGCCTGTTTGACCCGCTGAACGCGCCCATGGACGAAGGCGAAGACATTGAAGAAGCCGACCTGAACGCCTTCGCCCAGTTTGATCATCACCCGATGTCGGGTCGGCCGGCCAGCGACGATCCCAGCGAGGGGCCCAGTCAGTTTGGCCTGTTTGACGATCCCGACGACGCACCGGCCGACGACGACTCGCAGATCACCAGCCAGCGTCCCCGCACCGAGTTGGAGAATCTGTCGGCCGAGATCAGTCAAGACGACGAGAATCTGGCCGACGAAGACGACGACCTGGGTTTTGGCCGAGGGGGCTTTGGCTCGTTCTCGCAGGGCAGCGGCTCAACGAACAATCCGTCCGCCCCGTCGGCCCCGCCCAGCGAGCCCACTTCGGAAGCCGCCAACAGCGGGTTCGTCGCGGAATCGCCCACCGATACCGATTCGTCGGAGCCAGCCGAAGTTGGCGACGACGACCAAAGCCCCAGCGCGAACCAGTGGGGCATGGACGACTTGGCCAGTTTGGGAGTCGTCGTCGAACAGATGGACGACGGACCGGACGCGGACGCTCCGCAGGAACTGGCCGACGAAGCCGGCCACGAAGCGACGCCTCGGCCTGAACCTGAGGACGATGACGACAACCCCTTCGCCAGCTTCACCCCGATGGCCGATGACGATCAGGACATGATCGATCCCAACGAGTTCTCGTTCGGGGAAGCCGACTCCGAAGACGAGGACGACGATCATCGGTCCTCGGGCGCCCGGGTCGATGGCGAGGACTCGCGGAACGACTGAGCGGACCGCGGTCTCTCACCGAGCGGGCATCCCGTCGACACCCTGACGACCCGCCCTCAGTACGGCTTGAATGGGAACGACGGCCTGGGGGCGTGCCGATGTCGATGTGGCGGACGGACAATCGGGGGGTGATACACCGGCGGGAATGGCTGCACAAAGCCGAATCCCGGATAGCCGATAACCGCGGTCTGCCGCGGCATAGCCGCCTCGCGATGGCGTTGGGGATCGAGCAGCGGATTGACACGGGGTTCGAGTACCCCCACCGCACGTGCCGACGGTTGGTGCCGGGGCGTGACCCGTCGAATGAATTGCATCGCCTCGGGATTGTCACCCGTCTGGGCAACGGCATACTCAGGCAGGGCCATCGACAGGCCTAGCAAAGCGACCAGGGCCAATACGGGTCGATAGGTCCAGTTCATGGTCTCACCTTTCCTCAAAATGGGTGGGGTCGGAGGCTGAGCCTCGCATCCCCCTAGGGGAATTTTACACAGCCCGAGACCGACCGGCCAGTTCGGTTAAGACGGCACGGTCCAGGATCACGGCCTGTCCTGCCAAGCGGATCTTGCCCCCCGCGCGTTACTGACCTCGGTTGAAATCTTCCTGGAGGAATCGGCCTTGCCGTTGCTCGTCGCCATCGAGACCAGTGCCCAGGCCGGCAGTGTTGCCGTGATGGCGGCCCCCGACAGGCTGTGGGAACGCTGCTTGCCCACCGATCGCCGTACGATCGAGACGCTGATCCCCACGCTCGATGGGCTTCTTGCCGAGATCGGTCGGCAGCCGGGCGATGTCGACATTGTGGCGGTCACCCGGGGGCCGGGATCGTTCACCGGCCTGAGGATCGGCTTGGCGACGGCCAAGACCTTGGCGTTTGCCTGGAATGCCGCGTTGGTGGCCCCGACCAGCTTTGAGGTCTTGGCCGCCGGAGTGCCACACACTCTCGACAGCCCATGGCTATCGATCGGCATCGACGCCCAACGCGGCGAGGTCTACGAACAGGCCTTCCAGGGGGATCCCTCGGGCTGGCAGCCTGTGGGCGCCCCCCGCATTCTGTCGGCATCGGCCTGGAAACAGGCGGTCGCCGAGCGAGTTCCCTGCCAAGTGGCCGGGCCGGCGGTGCGTTGGGTTGGTGACGATTGGCCCAGCGGAGTGGGAGTCGCTGATTCAACTTACTGGACACCCCAGGCTAGCCGTCTTGCCCAGATTTCCTGGATTCGGGCCTCCAGGGGCCAGCTCGACGATGCGTTGGCGCTGACTCCTCTGTATTTGCGGGCAAGCGCTGCCGAAGAGCGTCGGAGATCGCCCGCCGGAAATCCGACGAATGGTTGATCGAACCCGCGCTCTGACTTACCTTTAAGGCGAACGGCCCCAACGGTCGCGTTGGTGGCTTTGGCTGGAATCCCCCGAATGGGAATTGGCGGGCTCGGCCTTCAAGGACGCACACCCAGGATGACACCATGAGCCTCGGATCGGGATCGGGTTCGTATTCGGACCTGTCCACCGCCCGCGGTCGCGACTATCCCACCTTGCTGCAGTTCACCGTGTTCCTTGAGAACCGCGTGGGCCAGTTGATGGAGGTTCTCCGCCGATTTGAACGCAGCAGCGTGGTCATCATCTCGCTGAGCGTCACCGAGAGCGTGGAATGCGCGATCGTGCGGTTGGTGCTCAGCGACCCCGAATCCGGTCGCGAGATTTTGGAACGGGCGGGCCTGGCCCTGGTGGAGAGCGAACTGGTCGGCGTCGAGTTGCCCGATGGCCCGCAACCGTTGTTGCAGATTTGTACGGCGCTTCTGCGGGCCGAGGTGAACATCCATCAAGTGTATCCGCTGCTGATTCAGCCCTCGGGCCGCCCGACGGTGGCCTTGCAGACCGACAATCTGGAGATCGCCCTCGAAGTGCTGGCCACCCGCGGATTGCGGCTGGTTCGCGAAGACGACCTGCGGAGCGAGTCGTGAGCCGCCCACGGTGGTTTGCCAACCAACAGGCGGAAACAGGCGACATCCCAGCCAGTCCGGCGGCGCGGCCGCGGGACGATGCGGGCGGCCTGCCGTGGGGGCGATGGATTCGCCGGCGGATTGCGTTTTGTGGAGACCGCCACGAGCCGCTTCGTCGGCGCGCTTCCCTTTGTCGCTCCGCGCCATTAGGTTGAGGCTTCCCAGAGAATTGCTGTTTGTTGAAGGCGGCACCCGGAATCGCCCTTTGTTCCTTCATCCATCGCCCGACGCCAAGTC
>JBJHDE010000053.1:13606-15601 GCA_050486385.1 Planctomycetales bacterium
CGTGACGGTAGCAACCGCACCGATGTGTTCCGGCTCATTCCCGGACAAACGGTGACCGTGGGACGGGCTAGCACTAATCACATCGTTCTCCGCGACGAACGATGCAGCCGCTACCACGCCGAGGTCTACCAGTCGGGCGGCAACTGGGTCGTGCATGACCTGGGCAGCCGCAATGGCACCACCATCGAGAATCGCCCCCTGGTCGGCGATCACCAGCTTGCCCCGGGCGAGGTGATCACCATTGGCCGGGCCCAGTTGGCCTTTGTGCATGATCTGTCGAAGGCTTTCCCCGATTCAAGCTCGCTGATCGTCAAGGAGTTTCGCTCGGAGTTTCCGGTCGAACGCCTCTCGGAGGTTGAACGCACCCTCAGCGACCCGGCGACCATCACGGCCAAGCTGACCGTCAGCCCCCTGTTGCATCCTGAAAACCAAGACGAAGTCAACTATCCGGCGGCTGTGGGGCGGGTGTTGCTGGGCCTGGGCACGGCCGATCACCCGGCCGGACTGGCCGAGCGAGCCCTAGAAGAAGTGCTCTCGACCCTGGGCATTTCGGGCGGTGGGGTGCTGCTGTTTCCCACCGACACCCTGGTCGAGCGATCCGACGACGAACTGGAAATCGTCGCCAGTCGCCCGACCCTGGGCGGCGAGTATCAGCGGGTCTCCAGTCTGCTGGCCGCGGTCGCCCTGACCGATCGAGCGGGCGTGCTGGCCGAAATCAACAGCGGGGCCTCGCCGGGTTCGGGCAGTGGCGTGCATAGCGCGATTGTCGTGCCGGTGCGCACCCACGATCGTGCCTTGGGCTTGCTGCATGTGTCGGCCGCCGCCGAAGAGCCGCGACTCACCGAGCCCATGCTGGCGTTGACCCTGGCGGTGGCCGATCTGACCGGAGCCATGTTGCTGCGGCTGGCCCACGCCGCCGCCTTGGGCCGCGACCTGGCCAGTACCGCCGAGGAGGCCCGGCAGCTTCGGCGGCAATTGGGCCGCGACAGCGAGATCCACGGTCGCAGCCTGGCCCTGCAACGGGTCAGCGACCAGATTGACCGCGCCGCCCGCAACCAGAACCCCTTGCTGATTCGCGGCGAGTTGGGCGTGGGCAAGGATATGGTGGCCCGGGCGATTCACTTTTCCAGCCGGCGTGCGGAAGGTCCCTTTCTGCCGTTGCACTGCGGGGCCTACACCGTGGATGTGGTGGAACGCGAGCTGTTCGGGCAACAGGGCGATCCTCGCATGCCGCGGCAGGGCTTGCTGGAGCGCGGCCACGGTGGGACGGTGTTTCTGGATCAAATTGATCAGTTGTCGCCGTTGGCCCAACGCCAGTTGGCGGCCGTCTTGAGTGGCGAGTCGTTCACGCCGCCCGGCGGTCAGCCAGTCGATCCCGATGTCCGCATCATCGCGGCGACCACCCGCGACCTGGAAGCCGAGACCCGCGACGGTCGCTTTCGCCACGACCTGTTCGTCCGGTTGCAATCGCAACAGATCGTGGTGCCGGCCTTGCACCGGCGACCCGAAGATATCCCCGATTTGGCCCGCTACTACCTGCGCGTCTTTGGCGAGGAAGTCGGCCGTGCCCTGACCGATTTTACCGACGAAGCCCTGGAGGCCATGGCCCGCTATCGTTGGCCCGGCAATGTCCGGGAACTCAAAAACGTGGTCGAGCGGGCGGTCATCTTCGCCCGCGGTCCGATGATCGATCCCCTCGACCTGAACCTGCCGCTGCACGAAGAGGCCTGAGCGTCGCCCCGGCGAGTGGGTCGCCGAAACTCGGTTGCCGGCTAGAATGCCGCGGGTTTCGCCCTCTCACTCCCCAACAGCCGGCATGACCACCCAACAGCGCCGATCCAAGGCCCAACCGCTCGACTTCCACATCGCGGGCCCCAACGACTACCACCTGACTGCCGAACAGTGGCTGCCCCGCCCGCTGGACGAGACGTTCGACTTCTTCTCGGATCCGGCCAACCTCGACAAGATCACACCGCCAGCGATGCGGTTCAAGCT
>JBJHDE010000054.1:0-15398 GCA_050486385.1 Planctomycetales bacterium
TCCTCCTTGAAAGCGAATGTCGTGCCAGAAATGCTGGCATATCCTAAGCTGTTGTCTTGATGCGACTTATCGACCGGCCGTTTTTTGGGGCCGGGCAAAGATTGTCTCAAGTGTTATCAAGTCGATTCCTTTAGTGAGTCCATGTTGATGGCGCGCACGTGCCCGCCGGTGTCGTGCGGGACACACCATCAAGCAGTACCCGAGGGCTTCAGTAAGCGACCGGCTCAGCCAGTCGGGCCGGCTCCATCAAGCGGATGGGGCACGGCGGAGTTCAGGGAGGGACGCCGGCAGGGCCGTTGGTTTTGGCGGGTCCGCGCGCGGGGTGTGTGGGCGTGCAAGATCCCGCGTGGCGGGCCGGGCGCGTGGCTCGAATGGAATCCAGCGCAATGGAAACCAGGGCGATGGAATTCATCCGAGCCACGGTGGCTTCGGCTTCAGGTTGGCACGGCAGGCACGTCGGGGTGCCGGGCCAGGTTCACCACCAGGGGGCCCGGACCGGATACACGCCGAACATATCGGTGTGGCTGGGATACATCGGGGTGGTGGGCAGCGGATACATGCCGGTGCCGGGATAGGCTTCGATCGACGGACCCAGCCGACCGAACTGGGCGTTGACCGGGCTGGTGTGGGTCGAGGGCATGCCCCAACTGTAGTGGCCCTGGTACTGCACGCTGGGCGGCAACACCAACGACACCGGGGTGCCGTATTGCACATGCGAGTAGCCGCCGTGCCAGGTGACCGAATGCGGATCGGGCTGCGGGTAGTTACGCCCGTTCCAATGGCCGACCTGGTATCGGGGCCACAGGGGGCCGCCCGAATGGTAGTGGCCTTGGTGAATCGACCAGTGACGGCCGTCGGCCGACAGATCGCTGGTCAGGGCCACGGCCAGCGGCAGGGCCGCCAGCCAACACAAAGCAAGCCTGGACATGACGGGAACTCTCGGGTGTGAATCGAAGTGGGTGGTTATCGTTTCGCGGGGATCAGTCGGACGACCTGCCAATGACGTTGAAGCGGACCCGTGGGGTCAGCGGGTGGGCATCAGAACGGCGAGTACAGCGTGGTCCAGTTGAATTCCACGGGATCGGCCATCCGTCCCTTGACCCGGCTGTGCAGCGGCCCGGCGCCGTAACGGACAAACACCTGGCGGTCGCCATTGGTGTAGTGCAGCCGGTGGGCTTCCAGGTAGTGATGTGGGTACAGCGGCTGATAGGTGTAGTAGGTGCCGCCGACATGGGGCGGAACCGGCCGCGGCGCCGGATACATGCCCGAGACGTAAGCGCCTTGGGGGCCGGGGCCGACATAGTAGTTGTAAAACAGGTCCACGCCTTGGCCGCTCTGGCCACCGAAGGCGCCATGGCTGCTGTAGCCACCGTGACCGCCGCCCTGGCAGTGGGCACAATGCGGACCTTGGGCGCTGGCAACGGCTGGCAGGGCCAGCACGCATGCGACCAGGGCCGCGGCAATCTTGGGGAACGTCATTGGTCTGTCTCCTCGCTGGCGTGTGCCAAAGCGGAATCGGCGAGTTCGGTCCGCCCGATGCTCTCAGCAAGCATGACCGACAACCCAACACCTGGGCCTTGTTTTCGTCGGCCTGTTGCAGCTTTCGGAACGAGCCCGCCCGACCTGGTTGGCACAGTCGTTACAAATGGAAAATCTTCGGCACGGCAACTTCGCCGGCCTGCGATGGACGACGGTCGCCCGCTCCCCGCCGCCGGCCAAGGTCCCACTGGACCGGCTCGCAGGGCCCAGAACGAAACGCTGGCAAGCGCCAAACCAGCCAGTTGCACCCCGAAGACTGGTGCCCCTATACTCGGTGGACCGTCCGATCACTGACCCATCGCACCGGGGAGGGCAAGGCCCCATGTCCACCGAAGCCGAATCAACCGCCCCAGCCGCCAGTGAGGATGTCTCGCTGGAACACGCCGAACAGCGCGTGGCCGACTTCGGCCGCCGCGCGGTGGCCATCCGCGAGAGCCTGCATCGGGTGGTCGTGGGCCAGGACCAGACGCTGGAACTGCTGATGATTTGTGCCCTGACCGGCTCGCATGCCTTGCTGGTCGGGGTGCCGGGTCTGGCCAAAACGCTGATGGTCAAAGCCCTGGCCGCCGCCTTCCATTGGAAGTTTGCCCGCTTGCAGTTCACCCCGGACCTGATGCCCAGCGACATCACCGGCTACGAGCTGTTGGCCCGCGGTCAGGCCGAGACCAACGAAGGCCCGGCCATGGTGTTTCGCCCGGGGCCGGTGTTCGCCAATCTGGTGTTGGCCGACGAGATCAATCGGGCGTCGCCCAAGACGCAGTCGGCGTTGTTGGAGGCCATGGCCGAGCACCACGTCACCGTGGGTGGTCAGACCTATCCACTGGAAGATCCATTCTTGGTGGTGGCCACGCAAAATCCCATCGAGCAAGAGGGCACCTATCCGTTGCCCGAAGCCCAGCTCGATCGCTTCATGATGGAGATCCGCATCGCCTACCCCGAGTCGGAGCAGGAGATCGAGGTCGTCATGCAGACCACCGGCGTGCCGCGGGCCATGCCCGAGCCGCAGTTCGATCGTGCCCAGTTCTTGGAGCTTTGCGCGTTGGTGCGGCAGGTGCCGGTTCCGCGGAACGTGGCCGAAGCCGCCGTGCGGCTGTGTGCGGGCAGCCGCCCGACCGACCCTCGCTCGACGCGGCATGTTCGCGATTATGTGTCGTGGGGGGCGGGACCGCGGGGCTCGCAGAATCTGGTGTTGGCCGCCAAGGCCCATGGCCTGCTGGCGGGCCGAACTGCGCCGACCCAGCAGGATATCCGCGACGTGGCCCTGCCAGTGTTGCGGCATCGGATTTTGGTGAATCATCGCGCCGTGGGCGATGGACTCACCAGCGACGACATTGTCGAGCGATTGATCCACGAGGTGTTGGCATGACGCCGCTCAGCAGCGTGTTCGGGTCGGGGTCGCGGGTGAAGTCGCCCTATTTGCAACTGTCGGCCTTGGCGGCCGTAGAGAACCGCAAGTTCACCACCCGCCAGCGGATTGAAGGCAGTTACAGCGGGCGTCACCAGTCGCGGCAGCGGGGCGGTTCGGGCGAGTTCGTGGATTACCGCGAGTACGCCCCGGGCGAGGACCTGCGGCGACTGGATTGGAAGGTGCTGGCGCGGACCGGCCGGACCTACATTCGCCTGCATCAAGAAGAGACGAACCTCCGCTGCGTGCTGGCCTTGGACACCAGCGCGTCGATGGATTTTGGTGCCACGCCGCCGGCCGCCCGGAGCGATGCCCTCAGCAAACAGGAGTATTGCCGGTACCTGGCGACGGCGTTCAGTCACATTATCAGTGCCGGGCAGGATCAGGTGGGCCTGGCGCTGTTGGGTGACCAACTGGCCGAGTATCTGCCGCCGCGGGGGACGCCCACGCATCTGGCGCAGCTCCAGGAGCGGATTGCCGAGTTTCAAACGCAACCGTCGCGGATGTTGGCCCCGGCGCTGCGGACATTGTTCGAGCGGCTCAGCGGTCGCGGCGTGCTGGTGCTGATGAGCGATTGGCTCAACGACGATCTGGACGACAGCGTGCGGGCGTTGCGGCTGTTTCGCCATCGGCACTGGGAGGTGATTCTGCTGCACCTCATCCATCCGGCCGAAGAACGCCTGCCCGAAGGCGGCGCCTTTCGCTTTGTCGGGCTGGAAGGCGAAGGCACCGTCGACTGCACGCCCGAGGAGATCCGCGACTCCTACGAGTTGCAGTTCGCCCGGCATATCGAGGCCGTGCGGGCGGTGGCCTTGGCCGCCGGGTGCGACTACCGCCGGGTCTCGACCAGTGTGCCGTATTTGCAAACGGTAGGAACCTTTCTGGCCGAACGCAGCGCTTGAGATGTGGCGCTTTAGCCGCGGCGTTGCGACCGAACATCCGCGAACGACGAGGTCAGCCGACGATGTCGGTAATGCACACTTGGGCTTTGATCATGGGGGCCGTCGCCGTGGCGGTGCCCGTGGCGGTGCACTTGCTGACCAAGCCGCGACCGGTGCGGCTGCCGGTGTCGACTTTGCGATTCATCCGCGGAGCCGTGCAGCAACGCGCTGCGCGGAACCGGCTCCGCGACTGGTTGGTGCTGCTGCTGCGAAGTGTGGCGGTGATCCTGATCGCCCTGGCCCTGGCCCGACCGGTCAGCGAGGCCGTGGCCCAGTTTCTGACCCCCAGCGACCAGCAAGCCGCGGTCGTGCGGGTGGTGGTCCTGGATGTCAGCCAAAGCATGGCGGCCGAGAGTGGCGGCATTGCCGCCGTGGAGCGGGCCCGGCTGGCGGCCGAACCGCTGCTGCAATCGCGTCGGGGGCTGATGGCCAATCTGGTGCTGTCGGCCGCGTCGAGCCGTCCGGTGTTCGATCGGTTCAGTAGCAACTTCACGGCCATGCGGCAGGAACTGGCCACCTGCCAGGCGTTGCCGCAGACGTTAAACGTCCCAGCGATGCTCAACACGGCGGCCGAATTGCTGGCCACCAGCGCTCCCGAAGCGGAGCGCGAATTGGTGATTGTCAGCGATTTCCAGCGGACCAACTGGTCGGCGGCCAATTGGGACCAGATTCCCGCCGGGGTGCGGATCCATCTGGAATCGGTCGCGCCGGAAACACCGCCCGAGAACCTGGGCTTGCTGCGGGTCGGCACTCGGGGGCGAGCCTCGGTGGGCCGCGATGTGACGCTTGAGGTCGAGGTCGGCAACTTCTCGCGGGCCGCGCGGCGAGTGGAGGTCGAGGTCGATTTCGGATCGTCGACCTACCGGCTCAGCGGAACCTGCCCGCCTGGGGTGGCCACCACGTTGAGCCAATCGGTGGCGGTCCGCGAAGCTGGCTGGCAAATTGGCGAGGCCCGGCTGGTCAACGCCGCCGATGCTCTGGCGGCCGACAACGTGCGACCGTTGGCCATCGAGGTGGCGGCCGCGTCCAGCTCGGTGCTGGTCAGTCGCGAACCGCCCGGCCGGCGGCCTTCGAGCAGCTACTTCTTAGAGCGGGCGATTGCCCCGTATGGCGAACAGGCGGCGGCGGCCCGATCGGTGGCGCGGGTCCGTCGGCTCGATCCGCGGGATTTCGAGGCCGACGCGGTGGCCGCGACCGACCTGATTGTGCTTTGCCGACCCGGCAAGCTGTCGGACGATCAGATTCGCCTGCTGGCGGCGCTGTTGCGGCGGGGTCGGTCGGTTCTGTACTCAACCAGCGAACCGGTCGATGCCACGAACCTCAAACTGTTGGCAACCGCCGTGGGCGACGATTGGACGCTGCCGGTCGAGTTTCTACCGCCGCCATCCAGTCGGAACCGGCAGGACTGGTTCTTGGTCTCGGCCGATGCCACGCAGCCGCCGTTCGCCATCTTCGGCGATCAGCTCGCGGCCCTGCTGGGCGAGGTCCGCGTGACCCAGGCGCTTAGCTCGCGGGCCACCGATCGCGGACTGCGGACCGATGTGCTGGCCAGCTACCACGAGGGCTCGGCGGCGGTGGTCGTCAGTGGCGTGGGCCTGGGTTCGCTGGCGATCCTCAATGCCGACTTGGCCAGCTCCAGCCTGCCACGCTCGCACGGGGTGTTTGTGCCCATGGTGGGCGAACTCGTCGAGCGGCTGCTCGAAGATCGTCGCGGTACCCGCGTGGCGGCCTCGGGCGAACCCTTCGTGGTCGACCTGCCCGCCGAGGTTCGCTCCATGGAGGGCCTGGCCGTTCGCCCCCCGTTGTCGGCCGACGCGGCCGAGGACCTGGGCGGCTCGTTGGGAGTGTTCGCCGATGCGGGCCTGGGCGTGGTGTGGCAAACGCCCGCGGCCGGCACGCCCGGGGTGTATCGGGTCGAGCAAGGCGGGCCCACGGTGTACGCCTTGGCCGTGGGGCTGCCGTCGGAAGAAAGCGATCTGCGCCCGATTGCCGCCGAGATTCTGACCGAGCGGCTGGCGGGCGATCGCCCCGTGACCTTCCATGCCGCCGCCCAGCGGCACTCCCGAGAGAGCGACACCTGGGTGTGGTTGGCCGTGGGCTGCCTGGCCTGCTTGCTGGGCGAGTTGATCGTGTTGCGGGTGTTTCGGACGTGACTTTTTGATGCAAGCGCAAGTTTGGGAACAGCGTTTGTGGCACTGGTGGCTTATCCACCAGTGTTTGATAGGGCCAGCCGTTTCGTGCGACTTCGGCGCCGTTCGAGGACTTTCGCAGGAAGCAATCTGGCCCGCACTGTCCAACTGAGCCACACACTGGTGGACAAGCCACCAGTGCCACGAATTTGGTTTTTGGTACTGCGCAGGGATCAGTCCGAGGACAGCGATGGGCGAGTTGACCTTTCTGCCGATTATTCCCACCGCCGTGTGGACCGCGCTGGCCGTGGCCGCCGCGGTGCTGCTGGTGATTTACGCGACCCGCCGACCGCGGTCGATTGGTCGCGCACGCTGGGCGGTGATTGTGGTGTTGATGACCGCCGCCGTGAGTCTGCCGCTGGTGGTGTTGCTCAACCCAACGTGGATGCAGCGGACCGACCCGCCCGGCGGCAAGCCGCTGCTGACGGTGCTGCTGGATGTCAGCCTGAGCATGAACGTCGACGACACCGAAAGCGGCACGCGCTTCGAGAACGCCCGACAAGTTGCCTCGGCCGCGGCCAGCGAGTTGGATCAGGAGTTTGATGTCCGCCTGATGACCTTCGACCGCGGCACGGCGCTGACCGATGCCCAGGCCCTGCGGGATCGTCAGCCCGATGGGATGGCCACCGATCTGGCCCGGGCGATTGTCGAAGGGCTGGCCAACGACCGCCCCGGTGGCCAAGCCCTGCTGGTGCTGAGCGACGGAATCCACAACACCGGCGGATCGCGGGAGATGCTGGACGCCCTGGCCTCGGCCCGGGCCCTGGGAGCGCCGATCTTCGTGCAAGCCTTTGGCGGCCACCGCGACGTCCGCGACCTGCGGGTCGAGTTCCAGTCGCCTCAGGAGATTGCCTTCATTGGCCAGAACGTGACCGCCGGCGTGCGGCTGGAACAGACCGGCTTGCCCGGGCGAACGGCCACCGTGCGGCTGGTCCGCGACGGTGAAGAATTGGCCAGCCAACAGGTCACGCTCTCGCGGGCGGCCGTGGAATTGAGCTTCCCACTGGAGGCCGATCAGGCTGGGCTCTTCCGCTACGAGTGCCGCGTCGACCCCGTTCCCGGCGAGGTCAGCACCGTCAACAACGCCGACACCCTGCT
Organism: Planctomycetales bacterium; assembly: GCA_050486385.1. Taxonomy (GTDB): domain Bacteria; phylum Planctomycetota; class Planctomycetia; order Pirellulales; family Pb10988; genus JBJHDE01. The sequence continues at coordinate 7,173 of JBJHDE010000054.1, forward strand.
GCTGCGCGTGGTCGATCAACCGGTGCGGGTGCTGCTGCTGGAGGGCAAGCCGTATTGGGACACCAAGTTCCTGGTCCGTACCCTGTCGCGGGACGCATCGATTGAACTCGAAAGCTTCGTGCAGATGGCCCCGGGCCGCTATCTGCATCGCTCGCTGTCGCAGGTGGAAACCGCCGATCCGCCCGCGACGGCATCTCCCGAAGAGCCCGATTCCCCCACGCAAGCCGACGACGAGGTCCGCAGGCGTCAGACCTGGGAGGTGGTCGATCGCCCAACCGTGCTGACCGATGCGGGCGGGTTGGACGACTACCAGATTGTGATCCTGGGTCGCGATGTGGAAGCCATGCTGGTGCCGGTGGCCTTGGAGAACCTGCAGCGGTGGGTCGATCGCGGCGGATCGCTGGTGTGCTCGCGCGGGCCGCCGGCTTCGGAAATCAACGAGCGGTTGGGACGGCTGTTGCCGGTGCGCTGGGCCGAGGCCCGCGAGACGCGGTTCCGCGTGGATTGGACGTCGCAGGGTTCGCGCTTGCGGTGGCTGGCCGGACTGGGCAGCCAGTTGACCGAGGGCATCGATCAGGACTTGCTACCGCTGATGCCCAGCCTGGCGACCAGCGCTCGGGTGGATGCCGACAAGATTCTGACCACCGTGCTGGCAGCCGCCAGCAGCGACGAGCGCGGAGCCCAACAGGCGGTCATTAGCTATCAGCCCTTCGGGGCGGGACGGACCGTGGTCGTGGAAGGCGCCGGCATGTGGCGTTGGGCCTTTCTGTCGCCCGACTTTCAAGCGCACGAGCAGGTCTATCACGCCTTGTGGCAGAATCTGGTGCGGTGGCTGGTCTCGCAGGCGGGCCTTCTGCCGGGTCAACAGTTGGCCCTGAGGACCGACCGCGTGAGCTTCTCGGAGGATGACGCCGCGAGCGCCTCGCTGCTGTTGGCCGACACCTCGGCCGAGCCGCCCGAAGTCGCCCTGACCGGTGGCGAGTTGGCGGGCCAGCGCAGTTTCGTGCCGGTGGCCGCTGGCGACGAGCCGGGGACCTTCCGCATTGTGTTTGGCAAGCTGCCCGAAGGCCGCTACGAGGCCCGCGTCACCGGCCCCCTGAGCGAGGATCCGGCGGCCTCGACGGTGTTCGATGTGCGTCGCAACCTGCAGGAGGAACTCGATCTGACGGCCCGACCCGATCTGCTGGCCGCCCTGGCCCGGGAGACCGGCGGCGATGTGCTCACCGGAGCGCCCCTGCCGCGATTGGCCGAACGCTTCGATCAGCACCGCCGCCGGCATCAGCCCGACCGCGTGGAGCGGACCACGGCCTGGGATCGCTGGTGGGTGCTGGCCGGCATCTTCGGACTGTGGACCGCAAGCTGGATCGTCCGCCGTCAGCAGGGATTGGTCTAGCCTCGGGAAAATCGAACGGGGAATTCGGGCGTTCCCCGGGGATTCGCTTGCAACCTGAACGATGGGCCCGATAATGAACTCCGGCCTGGACGGGCCACCCGCTCGGCTGGGTCGAACCACAAACCCCGGTGTCAGGACACCCCGGGGCTTGGTTCCCACGATCGTTCGCATCCCGTGGTCGATCATTTGGGCCGACCCAAGCTTCGCTGGGCCACCTGTTTATTGGAATGAGGCTCCGACGTGACGATTCAAGATCCTGTCTTGGCCGCTCAACTGACCCGCATCCAGCGGCGTTGGCTCACGGTCCGCGGTTTGCGGGCGGTGCTGGTCGGGCTGTTGGTGACCGTCAGCGTGTTGCTGGCCGCTGGGTGGCTCGACCTGATGTTCGAACTGCCGGCCTACGCCCGCACGGCCGCTGTTGTCGTCGCGGGGGCGCTGGGCGTGGCGAGTCTTGCGCTGGTCTTCATCCGGGGAGTGCGTGGGGCCACCGCGCGGGGTTTGGCCTTGCGGATGGATCAGGCTGGTGGGACCGGCGGCGAGATCCTTTCGGGCGTGGATCTGGATGATCACTTGGCCCATCAAGCGGCGACCGAGCGCGATCTGCCCTCCCGGCTGGCGGAGCTGAGCATCCGCCGCGCGGGTCAACAGGGCCAACGGATTGACCCGGCCGAGGCGGTTTCGGCCCGTCCGGTGTGGCGGGCGGCTCGCCCGCTGTTGGCGCTTGGGGCGTTGTTGGGCCTGTTGACTTTGGTCGCGCCCGAGTTGGTCGGCACGCAACTGGCCCGGCTGTTTGATCCCAACGACGACTTGCCGCCGTTCACCCGGCTGGTGCTGGAGGTGGAACCCGGCGACGTGGATGTGATCTACGGGCAGGAGTTGGATATTCGCGTCACGGCCACTGGGGTCCCGGTCGATCAATTGGAATTGGTCGTACGACCCGACAACGGCTCGCCGTCCGAGACGCTGCCGCTGTTTCAAGAGACCACCGAGCAGTGGCGGACCACGCTGAGCCGCGTGACGCAGCCGGCCCGCTATGTGGTGCGCGCCGCCGCGGGGCGGAGTGCGGCTTATCGGCTGGGTGTGATCACGGTGCCCCAGTTGGAAGACGTGCGGTTTCGGGTCACGCCGCCGGACTACACCCGTTCGGCGGCCTACGAGGGTCGGCTGCCCGATGGTGGGCTGAGTGGCCTGGCTGGCACCCGCATCGACGTGTGGGCCCGCAGCAATCGGCCGCTGGGTGGCGGAGCGGTGGCCCTGACCTTGGCCGATCCGACGGCGGGCCCAGGGAAGACGCGGACCGAGTCGATTCCGCTGACCCCAGACGACGACGATCCCGAGGGGCACACGGTCCACGGGACGTTTGAACTCACGCAACCGGGGCGATTTCAACTTGCCGTCCGCGACATCGCCGATGTCGAAAGTCAGGACGCCTTCGGCGGCAGCCTGACGGTGCTCAAGGACCAGCGACCCTTTGTGCGGATTCTGGAGCCCATGGCCATGGCGCTGGCCACGCCCGAGGCCAGCTTACCGGTGGTGGTGACGGCCGAGGACGACTACGGCATTGCCCGGATGGAGTTGTATCGCAGCCTCAATGGCTCGCGACCGCTGGCCGAGCCGTTGCTGGTGCCCGAGGATCAGCCGGCCCGGCACACGGCGAGCGTGACCTTGCCGCTGTCGAGTTATCAGTTGGAGCCGGGCGATACGATCAAGCTGTTTGCCCGGGTCGAGGACACGCGGCCCAACGATCCGCAAGGGGCCGAGAGCGGCCTGGTCACCGTGCAGATCATCTCGCAGGCCGAGTTCGATCAGATGATCCGTCGCCGCGAGAACTTGAACATGTTGCTGGCCAAGTACCGCGAGGCCCAGCGACGTATCGAGGCCCTCAAGCAGGCCATGGAGGAACTGCAAGCCCGGGCCGACGACGCCAGTGAGTTGGCCGAACAGATGCAGCAGGCTCGCGAGCAGCTTCGCGAGACGGCCGAGTCGCTCCAGCAGGCCATCGATCGGCCCTTGGGGTACGACCTGGACCAACACCTGACCGACGACCTGGCCCGCTTGCTGGAAGAGGTCGAACAGGCCCAGCAAAAGATGGACGAGTTGCAGCGGCTGCACGACGAAGGCGAGATCTCGGATCAGGAGTTGGCCGAGAAACTCGCCGAGTTGGCCGACGAGCTGGGGCTGGCTGGCGAGACCTTGCAGCAGCAGGCCAACGACGCGCTCGAACACCTGGCCAAGGCCTTTCCCTTGATGGCCGATGCCAAGCGGTTCGAGCAACTCGTCAAGATGCAGCGCGAGTTGGCCGAACGCTCGGCCGCGCTCAAGGATGCCGAGAATCCCGACGACCCGACCCTACGGCGGCGGCTCCGCGAGTTGGAAGAACAACAGCAGTGGCTCCGCGAACAGCTTGCCGATCTGGCCGACGACATCCGCGACCATGTTGAGCAATTGCCGCCGGACGAGCCCTTCGAGCGACTCCGCGAATCGGCCCTGGAGTTTCTCGAAGCCTTGGAGGCCTCGGGCGGCTTCGAGGCCATGACCGATGCCGCCACGGGATTCGCCGAGTTCTCGGGCCCCCGCGGCCACGCGAACGCCAAGCTGGCCGCCGAACGCCTGGAGGCCCTGTTGGGCCAGTGCGACGGCATGGGCCAGCAATGCGAAAGCTGCATGGGGTTCTCGCCGAAACTGGCCAATGGGCTCGGCAACACCCTGCAGCAGCTTCTGGCCGACATGGGCCTGGGTGCTGGCTCGGGCAGCGGCTCGGGTTCCGGAATTGGCTCGGGCAGCGGCTACTCGGCCCAAGCCGGAGGCAGCCAGATGAGCCTGTACGGCAACTATCCGCTGATGGAACTCGGCGCGTCGACCGGCCGCAGCAACCGCGACACCGCCAGTGGTGGTCTGGCCGGACGCGACGGTCAGCCGCCAGCGACCGATCAACCCGACGAGTACCGCGACGCCGCCGGCGGTACGCTCACCGGTCGCGCCGCCGCCCAGGTTCCCGCAGCCTATCGGCAACGGGTCGCCGAGTACTTCCGCCGCATCGCCGAGGAAACCGGACCCTGAGCCGCGGGCCCCGACCTCAACCTACACGCTTCACCAGACAACACGTTTTCGGACACACCAACCTTGAGGTTCCTATCATGATGTCACACCTTGTATTCCCCGTCCGCCGCGGTCTGATCGCCCTGGCGGTGTGCTGTGGGCTGGCCCTGCCGTGGGCCGCCGTCCAGGCGACGGATCCCGGCACCAGCCGACCGGCGGAACACGCCGACGCCCGGCAAGTCGCCGCCGCCGCGGTGCCCGATCCCGCCGTGGCTGGTGGCGAGGCGGCGGGCGTGGTCCAGGTGGCCAACCTGGTTTACGCCGGCGTCAAAAGTAGCGAGTGCTTCTCGGATCACTTCCTGACCCAGGCCGAACAGGAGACCGCCATCTCGACCAGCCGCCGGTTTCATGCCGTCAAGCTGGAGAGCCCCGAGGTCTTCAACTTTCCGCTGGTCATCATGACCGGCGAGGGCTCGTTCGAACTCACCGAGAAAGAGCGGCAGAATCTCCGCACCTACCTGGAGCGCGGCGGCTTCCTGCTGGCCTCGCCGGGCTGCTCGTCGGCCGAGTGGGACAAGGCCTTCCGCCGGCAGATGGCCCGCATCTTCCCCGAGCGGAAACTCGAGAACCTGGCGATGGATCACCCAATCTTCCATCTGGTCTACACCGTCGATTCCCTCGAAGCCAAGTCCGGCCAGGGCAAGCCGCTGGAGGGCCTGCACTTTGGCGGGCGATTGGGCATGGTCTATTCGGCCGATGGGCTCAACGATACGGCCCACGCCCAAGGCTGCTGCTGCTGTGGCGGAAACGAGATCCGCAACGCCGTCAAGATCAACGTCAACGTGCTGGCCTACGCCCTGACCCACTGAGCCACCGCCTGCGCTGAGCCACCGCCTGCGCCGAACCACCGTTCGCCGGATGTGTTGAAGGGAACACGATGTCCAGGCTTCCGCCATCGCCGTGCCGAGGACCGCTGGCCGCCCTGGCCGCCGGGCTGCTGGTGGTCGTCTGGGGCTGCTGGTCCGCCGAGGATGCCTTCCTCCAGCCGCCCGCCAACGGCGCTGGGCAGTCGTCGCTCGCCCTGATCGTCAGTGGCGATACGGCCGGCTTCATCACGCCCTGCGGGTGTGCGTCGGACCAGGCTGGCGGCTTGCTCCGCCGCGCGAGCTACGCCGGGCAAGTGGGTCAGTCGGCGGAAGCCGTGCTTGTTGATGTGGGCGGTGCCCCCGGCGGGACCAGCGAGTACGAGCAGGCCAAGTTCGAGGCGATTCTGACCGGTGGTCTGACCATGGGACTTGTGGCCCAGAACCTGGGCACGGCCGAGGCGGCGCTGGGGCCTGCTGTGCTCCGCGACCTGGGCCAACGCCTGGGGGTTCCCTGGTTGAGCACGAATCTGCAACCGCCCGATGGGCAACCGCTGGGCGAATCGGCCATCCTCGTGGAACGGGCCGGCCGGCGGCTGTTGCTCTTGGGTGTGTTGGATCCGCGGCGTGCCCCAACGGGTTGGCAGGCGACCGATCCCAGTCAGGCCGTGCAACAAGCCCTGGCTGAGCGGCGGGACCCGCCGGTCGACTGGGTTGTGGTCTTGGCCTACCTCGATCAGGCCGAATTGCTGGCCCTGGCGGAATCGCTGCCCGAGGTGGATGTCATCGTGGGCGGTCCTACCGGCCAGAGTCTCACACCGCGGCTGGTGGGACGCACGCTGGTGGCCGCGGCGACCAACAAGGGCAAATACCTGGCCCATCTCGACCCGCCCGCCGAGCCGCGTCAGCCGTGGACCGGCCACATTGTCGAACTTGGGCCCGACCTGGAGGACGATCCCCGGCAGCAGGCCAACCTTGAGGCCTTTCGCCAGCGGCTGGAGCAGGCCGATTTCCGCGCCGATCAGACCGACTTCGTGACCGCCCACCCGGCGAGCTGGCCCGAAGGCTACCGCATTGCCGGCGAGCAGAGCTGCCGCGATTGCCACGGGGCGGACTGCGCCAGTTGGGAGGCCTCGGCCCATGCTCACGCCTGGGAGACGTTGGTGACTCAAGGGGCCCATGTGGATTCCTACTGCCAGCAGTGTCACACGACCGGTTACGGACTGCCCGGTGGCTTCCAGTCGGTGGGACGCTCCTTGGCGCTGGTCAACGTCTCCTGCGAAAGCTGCCATGGGCCTTCGAGCGCGCATGCCGCTACGCCGCGGGTTCCCACCACATACATGGGCCGGGCGAAAGAACGGTGCGTGACCTGTCACGATCCCGAGAACAGTCCCGAGTTCGACTATGACACCTATTGGCCCCAGGTCGAGCATGGCCAGCCCGCCACGCCGCCCGGTGCCGGCCCCCAAGCCGAGCCTTGAGTCTCGGACCCCTTATGCGCGAGGTCTCGTCGATGCACCCTGCCCGCTCGTCTGGTCTTGAACCGCCACACCCCAGCAGCGCCTGGGCCGGTGAGTTGCTGGTGCCAGCCTGGGCCGTCCTGCTGGTCAGCGCCGTGCTGGTCGCCATGGTCGTGGCCGACGAACCCACCGCCAGGCCGCCAGCGGAGGCCGAAGCCACACCCGACGAAGCCGCCGAGCCCGATGAAGCCACTGAGCCCGATGAAGCCACTGAGCCCGATGAAGCCACTGAGCCGGATGAAGTCGATCGGTCCGACCAGCGCCTTCCGCTGGCCTGGACGGCGGGCCTGACCGATGGGCTGGTCGTCGCCCGCGAGCAAGGTCGCCCGGTGCTGGTCCGTGCAACCGGGGCCTTTTGTCCCTGGTGCCGCCGCTTCGAGGTCGAGCTGGACGAGCCCGAGATCCGCCAGGCCCTCACCGACTGGACACTGGTCGTCGTCGATGTCGAGGATCATCAGCAAGACGCCCAACGCCTGGGCATCGGACCGATTCCCGCCTTGCGGGTTTTGGCTCCCAGCGGGCGGGTTCTGGCACGCCACGAAGGCTACCTGGCGGCCGAGGAGCTGTTGCCCTGGCTCGAACAGCATCGGACCGAGGCCGAACGCGGTCTGCGACTGGACGCCGCGCTGTACGGCCAAGACAAGCCCACGACCAGTCAGTATCGGCAGATCTTCGCGGCCCTGGGCAACCGCGACACCGCCATCCGCGAGGCCGCGATTCGCCGCTTGCTGCCGCATCCCCAGCCGTCGGCCGAACGGCTGGTCGAGGCCTTCGCCAACGGCGGGCTGAGCGTGCGACTGGCCGGGCTCGAACTGCTGGCCGCCTGGCGGGCCCCGGTGCAAGACCTCGACCCCTGGCAACCGCAAACTGTCACGCCCGACCGCATCGCGGCCCTGCGGGCGTGGGCCGCCGAAGTGGCCGCCGCACCCGCCGACAGCGACGGCCCGCTGGAGGGCTTCACCACCGAGCAGCAAGCCGAGATCCAGGCGGAACTGACCCGCTTGCTCAACGCCGACGACGAGACCGAAGCCGCCGAAACCGCCGAGCGGCTGATCCGCTACGGGCGGCAACTTCTCCCGCATGTGCTGGAGCGGACCGCGGCGGCCAGCGACGATCGCGACCGTCGCCGGCTGCGGGGCCTGCGGTACCGGCTGATCGCTTCGCCGGTGCTGATGCTGGAATGGTCGGCGGGCCTGGAGCGACTGGCCTCGCTGGACGCCTCCACCCGCCGCGAGGCCGCCCGGCAATTGGCCCAACGCGCGACCTCCGAGGATGAGCCGCTGCTGGTCGGGGAGACCGTGATCGCGATCGGTTCGCCGTTCGGGCTCGACGCCTCGGTCACCGCCGGCATCGTCAGCGCGCTCAACCGCGAGCTGCAGCTGCCCGACGAGGAGCAGGGCGTCCTGATGAC